>JBKHFO010000006.1:0-38528 GCA_046540175.1 Candidatus Hydrogenedentota bacterium | reverse complement strand
GGCCGTTTCCGTCGTGTAGCGGCTGGCTTGCGCTGATCTGGAGAATCGCTTATCCTGGTTGAGATTACGCACCAACACGGGTTTGCCTTCACGGGCGGCGTGACGGCTGATGGCGTCTGCATCCGGGGCTGCGGTCTCTTCGATGAGTTCGCGCGGCAACCCCACAGCGGCTTGCAGACAAAGCTTGCCACCGCCGTTCGCCATCTGAATGGAGACAATTCCCACACCTGCGCGTTCGTGGATGAGCGTGACGGCCCGGTTGCAGAAGGCGTCGAGTCCGGTCGCTTCCGCCGCGGCCAAGGCCAACTCCTTGAGCAACTCCAACTGATCCGCGCGTTGGCCCGCTTTTCGCCTTTCCGCCTCCGCCTCAAGGCTTGCTTCGCCCAAGGCGACATTAGCTTGTTGTAAAAGGTTGACCAACTCCGAGGGGCTGGCGGGTTCTGTATCGAGTTTGGCGCATAGACGCGCCACATCGCCTGGGATTCGTGTGCATGCCTCTAGGAAGCGCTCGCGGGAGAGTTCGAGGGTTCGCTCGGCCCAGCGGATGATTTCCTCGGTATTAGGGGCCTGGCTCAGGTCCGCGTCGTAGTAATTCGCGGTCCACCGGTTGGCTTGCGCGACAAGTTCTCCCGGCAGGGTGCGATTCTCGTTTGGCCCGTGATGGTTCGCTATCACCTCTTCGCACAAGGGGGGAAGGTTCCACTTGTGAGCGAAGTATGCGCCAATCTGGGAATGATCGAGCCCACCGAAGCGGGCGCGCTCCTCGGCCAGCCCTTTGTCCCCATATTGAACGGAGCGGGCCTTCATCGCTTCGGGATGGGCTTGGCTTAACAGCAGCTTCCCGATGTCATGGACTAAAGCCGCGGCGAAGAGATCCTGCGGCTCCTTAAAACCGGCTGCTGCTCCGACGCGGGCGCTAAACGAGGCCGAGGCCACGGAATGACGGAGCAATTGCATGCAGGGACGGAGCGCTTCCAATATTGCCGCGCTCAGCACGGTGCTTCGCGTGGCCGACGTGCCGAGCCGCACCAGAGCCGCGCGCAAATTGGTCACCGGCTCGCGAAAACCGAAGATGGCCGAATTGGCGACGCTCAACACCTTGGCGGCGAAGCCAGGTTCTGCTTGAAGGACCCCCAGATAAACTTCGAACGCGTTAGGAGCGTTTGGGCTCACGTGAAGGATCCGGGCAAAGGACCGGGGTAACCCGGGAAAGTCCTCCCGGATTCCCAGGTGGTCAACTGCTTCCTTGACTAGGGGTGTTGGGCTTCCCCATTGTTGGTTCATTGAGGGGCGTTACCTCGTCGTTCGCGGGCCGTTCATCGGCTAGACGGCTTCGTTTGCTAAGTTCCAAATACCCATGATGCCGCCGCAAGGTCAAGAATGCGTCATCTTTACGTCTGTGCTTGGTGTGGCCGCATTGAAAACATGTACGCCATGCCGTGCTCCTCTACCACAGAATCACAGCCAGGCTGCCCTGCGGTCGATTTTTTTGCGTTGGGGCGGAGAATTGTGTAAGAGTATTCTACACAACCTACACCCCCCTGGTACTGAGAGTTTGCGCTTGTTCACGCCTCCAGTTTTTAGTGGGGAGGGGAGCCAGCTCCCGTCCAGTGGGAAAGAACGGAATCGTTTCCGCCTGGGGAGCGCTTGTCCTGCGATTGGAAACGAAAGACGGCGGTTGCCGCGAACAAAGCAGCTCGTTGGAAATGTATTTCCTTCCCTGCTTTTTTCAAGACTATCGGCACAACAGACGCAGTACTGAAGTCTTTTGAGTGAAACACACGTGAATCAACACGATTTACCTGCTACAACCTCCAACTCCGGTTCCGCGGAGGGAGCGCCGCCGCCTTCTGAACCGCGGCCCTTTGGTCCGTGGGCGACGGTTATAATTGGGGCCGCGTTGCTCCTTGCTATCGAACTGATTGGCGCTAACCTTGCTGCGCTGGTGATGTCGATTTCGGCGGAGTTACGTGGCGCGCCAATGCCCGAAGACCCGGCTGAGCTGGCTCAAACCGGCGGCTTTGTCGCCGTCATTCAGCCCTTCAAACTGGTCCTGGCGGTGATGGCCATGGCTGTGTTGGCTCTCTTATGCAAGGTGCCCTGGTCCAGCTATTACGGCCGATGGGGATTCACGTGGCGTCAGGCGGGCGGATGGTTGCTTGGCATGGGGCTTCTTCTAGGCGCGGCTGCGCTTGGCTTGCTCGTTCTCGGGCTGCCCGTCGTGTTGGACTGGGTGATTTCGGTCTACGAAACCGCGGGATGGATGCCCTACTTTGTGGTCGCCATGTGTGTGCTTGCTCCCATTTACGAGGAGTTGTTCTTCCGGGGATTTCTTATCAGAGGTTTCGAACAATCCCGTCTGGGGGCCACGGGGGGGATTGTCCTGAGTTCGGCGCTGTGGGCTGCTATCCACCTTCAGTATCCCCTGCAAGGGGTTGTGATTGTCTTTATCATGGGCCTTTTCTTGGGTGTGGCGTGGGTTAGGACGCGAAGTCTCGGGCTCGTTATCGTGCTCCATGGAGCCGCAAACGCCTTGACGCTGATGCAGATCGCCTATGTCGCGGCTGAGTGAGCCCAACCCAAAACCCTTGACTGGTTCCACCGCTTTTGCCTAGAATCCTTGTCAACCCGATTCGTTACCGTCCCCTGTCCCGCCTTCGCCGTCGAGGGCCGGAGGAAGAGATCCCCTGCGTATGAGTGATCACGCCGAGCGCGTCCTCGAGCATTTTGGCTTGCGAGCGCAGCCCTTCGCCGCCACCGCGGATCCCGCCTATTTCCATGCGGCCCCGCCATTCCGGGAGGCGCTTTTTCGGTTGTGGAACCACATCGATGAGCGGCAAGGGATCGCGGTTGTGCTGGGAGATTGCGGATCGGGCAAGACCACCCTCTTGCGCAAGATGTTGTCGGGGCTCGCCGAGGCGGGGGATGCGTACAGGGTGGCGCTTATCGATTCCCCGTTGCCCATGTGGACCAGCTATGATTTAATCATGACGATGAATCAACGGCTGGGCGTGACGCCCCGGGAGTTCACGTTCAACGGCCAGATGGAAGCCTTGCACCGGTTTCTCCAGGAAGAGCGGGGCCGGATCACGACCTTGATCATCGACGACGCTCAGAACCTGAATAAGCGCGGGCAACTCGAATTGATGCGCCTGGCCCAGAACCTGGAGACCTCCCGGCACAAACTGTTGAACATTCTTCTGTTTGCGCAATTGGAGTGGAAGGAAGTGCTCAAGGCGGTCCCTAATTTCCAGCAACGCATCAATGTTACGTATTCCTTGGCGCCGCTCAGTCTGGAGGATACGTGGGACCTTATTGCGTTTCGTTTACGGCAGGCGGGAGCCGTTTCGCCGGAATCGGTGTTCAACGAAGAGGCCCTCATGCTCATTCACGCGTTCTCGGGGGGCCGGCCGCGCGAAGCCGTGAACGTGTGCCGGAACGCGATGCTTACCGCCGCGCGGATAGCGCAGCCCGTGGTGGACGCCGACGTGACCCTTCACACGATCGATCGCACCGCGGCGCCCAACGAGGCGGCGCGCCGGAAGATTGAGGCGTTGGTGGAGCAATGGGATAGAGAAGGAAGAAAGGGAGGGCCACGCCCCGCTCAGCAAACGGAAACGCCGATGTCTGAAGGCCAAGCTCAGGAAAGCCCGGCATCGAAATCTGGCGGCGAAGAGTTCGGCGCGCAATTAGGAGAAGAGACCGGCGGGGCGGCTACCACCAGGCGCGAAGACGAGGAACGGGCGAATAAGCTTTTATTGCGGGTGGCCCAAGACCGCGAGAAAAACACGAAGGCGCGCGAGGAGGACCGTTCAGCCGATGAGTGACGAGCACCAGACCGAATGGAATTGGGGCCCGGCGGTCCGGAGGCGCCTGGCGCGCATAGAAGCGGCGCTGCACGCCTCCATCGGTCCCGACACCCGCTTTGAAAGCGGCGCGGGCCGGCAAGGCGTCCCGCGTGAAGCTTTCCTTGAGGGAGGAGACGCGCGGCCAAGCGCCGATGATGTCCTCGGGTACGGCGGAGCATCCAGCGGGGAAGGGGAGGCATGGCGGGAGGAGGCCTACAACCTACACGATGACCTGTCCAAAGAATACGCGGGCCGCTTGAAGCCAAGTAGGCGCGGCTTGGAGACGTTGCAGGCCATTGTCGCTGAGTTAACTCAGACGCCACTGGATTCGGATGTGGCCCCAGGAACCGAATCCTCCCAGGGGGCGGAACCGGCCGGCCCGGACGCCTCGCCGTTTGATGCGCCGGAAGGGTTTCTTTTGGAGACCGGCCCCGCCGCGGACGGAGAAAGCGACAGTGGCGGGGATAATCCTTCAGAGCCGCGAGCGCAGGGAGAGGGTGAAGCCTCCGGGAACGCTCCGCTTGACTTCGAGGAAATGCTGAAGCTCATCGAAGAACTCCAGAATCAGCCCCGTGAAGACGCCGGCGGGGAGCCGCCGCGCGACATGTAGCCCGCCGCGTGCCGGCTACATCGCCGCTACGCGTTGGCTTTATCCGCGTCGACTAAGCTGAAGAACATTTCGGCCTCGGCCGCGACGCTTTCATCAACCTTGGCGACCGCCCGCACCTTGCAGGCGTTCCGCCGGTGGCGCAGCATCTCGACCCTGACGACAATCTGGTCGCCCGGCGCCACGGTCCGCCGGAAGCGGGCCTTCTCAATTCCCATGAAATAGGCTACTTTGCCCGGTTGCGCCGTTTCCGTTTTGCCATCGCCGAAGACCAAGACCGAACTCACTTGGGCCATCACCTCGATGATCAGGACGCCGGGCATGACGGGCATTTCCGGCCAATGTCCTTGGAAAAAGGGTTCGTTAACGGTGACATTCTTGATGCCCGTGGCGTGCTCAAAGGGCTCGAACTCTATGATCCGGTCCACCAGCAGAAAGGGGTAGCGGTGAGGCAAGACCTTCATGATCGCATGGACGTCAAGGGCCGGGTTTTTTGGACCAGGGGCCGGATCGCCGTTCTTGTTACTGCCGTTCATCAGTTGCTTCTTAATCTGTTGGGAGAACTGGACGTGCATGGCGTGGCCGGATTTCACGCCGACGATGTGACCCCGCACCGGACGCCCGAGCAGATAAACGTCTCCCAAGAGATCCAGGATCTTGTGGCGGACGAACTCGTCGGGATACCGCAAATCATCGTTGAGGATGCCATCATCCCCAATGACGACTGCGTTCTCCAGGCTCCCGCCTTGGATGAGGCCCTGCTCCTGGAGCATGCGGACCTCGCGCAGGAAACAGAAGGTGCGGGCGGGGGCGATATCGCGTTGGAAGACTTCGGGCGTAAGGCTATACGAGGCGTACTGCGTGCCCACGGCCGGATGGTCGTAGGAAATGGTCATGGTTAAACGGAGATCGTCGGCGGGCAGCACGCTTAAGGTGACATCGTCTTGCTTGTAGAATATGGGCGCGTCCAGCTCGATGTACTTCCGTTCGGCGTCTTGTTCGGTGATGCCCGCGCCTTTTAGGGTGTTCATGAACGGCAGGGCGCTCCCGTCGCCCACGGGGATCTCGTTGGCGTCCACCTCGATGTTGACATTATCGATGGCGAGACCCGCCACCGCGGCGAGAACGTGTTCCACCGTGTGGACTTTCACGCCGTTTAACCCAATGGTCGTGCCGCGCGACACGTCCACGACGTGGTCAATATCGGCTTTGATCGCGGGTCTTTCCGGCAAATCCGAACGGAAAAACGTGACCCCGCTGTTTTCAGGGGCCGGCCTGAACGTGATGGTGGTTAGGTTTCCAGTGTGGAGGCCTACTCCAGAGAAAGAGGCTTCCTTAGCGATTGTTTTCTGACGTTCCATTGATCCGTTCTTCCAGTTCGTGGATTCGTTGTTCCATCTCACGAATCCGTTTTAGCGCGTCCGGGACCTGCCGAATCCCAGCCTTCTGACGCCGTTCCACAAGGTGATCCACGGCGGGAAATCCGCTAACCGTTTTTCCCGCGGGTACTGACTTGGTGACGCCGGCGAAGCCCCCGACGGTGACGCCGTCGCCGATTTCTATGTGGCCCGCGATCCCGGCTCCCGCCGCCACCGTAACAAACCGGCCGAGGATGGCGCTTCCTGCGATGCCGGCGTTGCCGGATATCACACAATGCTCGCCAATGTGAACATTGTGACCAATCTGGACGAGATTGTCAATCTTGGTCCCCTTTCCAATGACGGTTTGGCCGAATGTCGCCCGATCGATGGCCGAATTCGCGCCAACCTCCACATCGTCACCCAATACAACGCCTCCCACTTGGGGAATCTTCGCGTGTCCTTCTTGGTCGGAGGTGAACCCGAATCCATCGGCGCCGATGACCGCGCCCGAATGAATGATACACCGCGCGCCTATGCAAACCTCCTCGCGAATGGTTGCGTTGGGATGAACCACGGTATCCGGCCCTATCACCGATCCCCGTCCGACGTACGCGCCCGAATAGAGCACGGTGTTGTCGCCTATCACGCAACCGCTGGCGACGCGGACGTGGCTATCAATGGCCACGTTGGCTCCGAGTTCGACGCTTTCGTCAAGCACCGCCGTGGGATGTATGCCTGCCGGGTGGCGGAGCGGCGAGGGCTGGAATCGCTGAAGGACGCGCAAAAAAGCGTCATAAGGATTGGTTACCTGAATAAGCGAGACCGGCGCCGGGGCCTCCCTGATGTCCAGAGGCGCCAATACGGCGGAGGCTTTCGTATCCTTTACGTAGGGGCGATAGCGGTCGTTGGCCACGAACGTCAAATCCCCCCGGCTCGCCTGCCGGATGCCGCTCAGGCCGGTGATGGAAATGGTCTTGTCCCCAATGACCTTGCCACCGACTAAGTCGGCTATTTCGGCGACGGATGTCTTCATTGTTGGCAAAGGAACCTCTAGGGACCCCGGCGCTCCCGGATGTTCCGGTTCACGCTACATCCCTCTCCCTGATTCTGGCGCTCCCGCCGTGAGGCGGCAAGCCGCTGATCACGCATAGTGTAACTAGGCTTCGCCTCTTCAAACGGCTCGAAATATGCGGTTCCTCTGGCCTAAGAGGCGAGCCGCCGTTTAGCCTTTAGTTTTCGGCTTGGTATTCGCTATTGACGCGTTCAATAACCCGGCTGGTCATGTTCAGAGGCGAGCTGTGGTACAAGACGCCGCCAATGTTGGGGTCTGCATCCAGAATGAGATGGTAATCCTCTTCCACGCCGATTTGCTGCACCACTTCATTAATTTCGGATTGAAGCTGGCTAATAAGCCGGTTGGCCTGCCGGTTGATCTCGGTGTCCCATTCCTCGTGCTGACGCTGAATCTGGCGGAGTTCCCGCTCGATATCATCGCGTTGGGTCAGGGCTTCCGTCTCGGACATATCGGCCTGCTGTTCCTCGAATTCTTCTTGCCGTTCCTGCACGTCGCTAAGCATCTGGTCAATTTCCTGCTCGCGTTGACGGACGAGTTGATCCAGTTGCGCCATTTGCTCTTGTTGCTTCTCATAGGCGTCGTACACCGCTTTCCGGTCCACAACCGCGATCTTATACTGTCCATCCGGTGCGGAGTCCTGAGCGAAGCTGAGCCCCGTCGCCGCGATATAGAACACTATGGAAAAGGTGAGTAGTCCCAGGATGAAATTCTTGCCAAGTTTCACGATGAGCTATCCTTCTGTTTCGGGGTAATGCCCGTTGGCACATCAAAAACGGACCTGTCCGCCCCTATTGGGGATTCCAATGAAGCCAACACGGCGCGTCACGGTATGTCAGCCGCTGCTCCCCTGTTTCAAAGAGAGGCTCCAAATCAATCCAAAGTATAGCAAGGTTCCTATGAGGGCCGCAAATGCTCGAACAGGAGTCTAACCCGGTCCTGGAGCGCGACGGAGTTCTTCCGGCGCGGAGAGGTGAGTCAGCAGGGCGTTGTGCACGCCGCCATTCGAAACCAAGATGCCCTTTTTGTCATCGAACAACCTAAGGGGGGACCCGTCTAGCCGGCTGCTCGTTCCTCCAGCTTCCTCGACAATGAGTTGACCGGCTGCGTAATCCCACGGCCGCAGCCCCACATGCACGTACGCCTCCGCTTCGGCCGAAGCGACCGCGCACAAGGCCACGGTCGCGGCCCCCTCGCAACGAAGCTGCCCAGCCGCGCGGATGACCTGGCCGAGGGATTCGAGCGTAGCCTCGCGGTCTTCCGGAACCGAGAAATCCACTTCCACCCGGGCCCGGCCAAGATCGCCGTGGGAGGAGACCCGAAGCGGTTGCGTGTTGCGGGTGGCGCCGCAGTTCCGCTCGGCGAGATAGGAGTCCTGGCTGATAGGCATGGCGATGCCCGCCGCGGAAATCTCGCCCTCCCGCACAAAAGCGATGGAGATGGCGAATGCCGGAAAGAGGCCGCGAAGAAAATTCTGGGTGCCATCAATGGGATCAACCACCCAGCAGCGGGGCGGCGGAGCAGCCGGCTGTTGGTCCAGCCCTTCCTCCTCTGCTATCACCGCGTCCGCCGGGAACGAGTTCTTGATGCGATTGACAATTTGGTTTTGAACGGCTACATCAACTTCGGTGAGGAGGTCATTGGCCCCATTCTTCTCTTGCACTTCCAGACGCGTGCGGCCGGCGTACTTGGCCTTCACGTACGCGGAAGTCTCGTGGAGGATTAACTCGATTAGGTCGAGTTCATTCATGGCGTAGCAACCATATCGTATGCTTCCCTGTTTTGCCTTCCGAATCCTCTGAACCGCCGCTGACGGCATGGTGACGCAACGACGTAAAACGGAAGTGAAGAAGGCGGTCCCTAACATTCGAGCGTGTGTATTGGGGCTGGCCGCCTCGCCGCCAGTCTTCATAGGCTAGCACTCCGCGCCTGAAGAACGCAAAGCCGCAAACCTCTCTCTCCAGTTGATACCCTTAGCGCAACCCTCGGGGGGGTGGCCGAGGGGCTTCTGGCGGCAAAGTGGGCGATCTTGAACCATACCCTGCTCTCCGCTGCGCCAGGGTAGCATTCAGCAGGCCCCTTCCGTATTGATATCCCGCCGCGTCGCCGCTGTGTTGGGCTCGCGTTTCAGGAACCCCGCCAAACGCAATCCGGCGTTTGGCGGGTGAGCCGAAAGGTTGCATCACCACGCCATATGAGCTAACATTCGGCAAGGTAGTGCGCCACAATTCCGGTTACTGGCGTTAAGGCCGGATGAGAGGCTGGGCGCCGAGGCTGTCCGCTGTTTTTCCGGCGGTCCCATGGAAAGGCCCCTTGAGTATGAGGCAGCCGAGCGGCGGGATTTGGGTTTTTAGGAGCAACGGCCAATGAGTGATCAAGCCGAACAACCCAGAGACGAGAAAACGCGGCTCTGTCAGAGCTGCCGGATGGAAATCAGCGTACTGGCTGTCAAATGCCGGTTTTGCGGCGAGACGGTGGAGCGGCCCCGGCAGGAAACACGCAAACTCACTATTGAAGATCTCGGGGGCGAGCGTCCTCGCGATTATTCTCCTTCAAGCGATGTTCTAAATGCGCTGGAGAGTTTTCGGGAGGAAATGGCCGGCCCATCTTCCCAGCAGAACGCAAGAGGGGGTGACTTGCCTCCTCTTGATGAGCAAAGCAAGGCGATGGCCTCGGCCGTTTCCTATTACGCGCCGGCGGCTCCCCCGGCGCCGGAGCGCGCGCCCGGCGAGGCGTGGAAGCGCAAGCTGGCCTACGTTGGCGCTTTCGCCGCCGGATTGCTCGTGCTCTATCTTGGGGGCTTGCAAGTGGGCGCGATGGTTCGCGAGTATCGCGAAGAGCAGCCCCCGCCGGATACGTTTCAAAGTCAGGCGCCGGCGCTGATGGAGCAAGGAGCGCCCGCCGTGGAGATACTTGAGGCGGCCGCCGAAGCGGTGCGCCATGAGAGCACCCCCGCCCACCGGGCGCAGTTAGAGGAAGCCCGGGCGCTGGTGGTCGATGAGGTGGAAGGGCTCCTTAATAGCGAGCCGTGGGAGCAAAGCGATTTACAACAGGCGGGCGCCCTCGCGAATCGTGCCTATTCCGTCGATTCAGGCAATCCGATGAGCAGGTTGCGCGATATGGTCAACGAGGAACGATGGGCGTACAATATGCTCCTCAAGGCCATTGAGGAGTCCGCTGGCGAAGCGGAGGCCCGCTTGAGCCTTCTCCATCCCTATGAAGAGGATCGGGAGGTTACGGTTCGCGCTGGCGATGTGGTTGCGGATCGTTTCCGGATTAGCTCCATCAACCCCCGGGAAAATCACGTGCGAATGGTGGACACCTTGCGGGATGACCGGAGTTTGACGCTTGATTTGACAGGGAACATTCGGTGAAGCAGCGCCCACACGCCGTGGGAGCGGCCCATGTTCGCGCAGTACGAACGATGAGCGGCTTGCAGAAGTGAAGAAGAAGTCCGCCTTGTCGCCGAAACCAATTACAAGACCGAGTATTTCGAGCACTATCCAGCGATTCTCAGCGAGATTCATCCTCGGCTAAGGGATCACTGTACGTTGCTGCGAGGAATGACCTTCGTTGACAGCGCCCAACAGACGGGGGCTCTGTCGAGCCGCTCAAGGAGTTTTCAACCCATCGTTATGAGTATTTCTATACGCTTTGGCGCGATAGTCCTAATCGTGTGCACACTTGTTTCCTGCCAGCTTTTCCAGCGCGGCGGTCCCGTTCCGGAAGGGCTGCGGGAGGGCGATGGCGCCGTGAGGCAGCCGCTTAGCCCCGAAGAGCGTGAGGCGGCCTTGTTGGACAGGGTGCGGGCGCAAATCGAGGCGGCTGATGAGGCGCAGGAAGAAAGACGGCGCCAAGTCCGTTACCAACGGCCCTTCTATTTTCGGGAGTACGCGGAGTACCCCGAGGGAATAGAGACCGTCACCACAGAGATTGAACCCACGGATTCGCGCATCACGCCATACACCGCCACGGTGGAAATCCCTCGCACGCGGTTTTCCACCCGCATGCATCGTTCCGCGGAAGCCGCGCGGCAGGATTCCAATTTCTTTCGAAGTATAGGCCGGGAGCGGCTTTCCTATGAGCTTCGCAACAATCGCTGGGTGAAGACGGGAAGCCTCTTTGTGGCGGAGCGCACGGAAGAATATGTGGACGGCGAATGGCGGCCTGTCCAGGAAGTGGCGGCCCGCAGCCCGGAACCCGAACCAGCGGGATGGTTTCGCCGCGCCTGGAATACGATCGTGGGAGACTGAGTGGCGAACGCTGTTCGGGGCTGCACGGAAGCAACTGCCAAAGGCAACCTGACGCCGCTAGGTAACGGGCATTTAAGACAAGCGGGCTGGGTGTTTCCTTGCTCCGTTCAGGACTATGGAGAGAAGGGCTTGTCGCCTGCCGCTGCGTTCCAGAGGTTTCACACGGCGTGGCTCCGCGTCCAAAGAACGCAGTAATACGAGGCGTTCAGGAGCCGGCGCAACACCCTTGCCCCCAGCCGCGGAGTTCCCGGGGTTCTTCCTGGCGGTAGAGGACAAGGCGAAAAAAACCATCCGCGCAATCACATAAGCCGGGCTTTGCCCGGTTTGCTGCATTAGCAGAAGGAGAACAGTTTAGCAATGGGTCTTATCGCCGAGCGTATGGGGAACATTGACGCCAGCGGCATTCGCAAGGTGTTTGCGTTGGCGGCGTCTCTGGAGAATCCCATCAATCTCAGCATCGGGCAGCCCGATTTCGACGTGGATGAGATGGTGAAGGATGAAGCCATCGCGCAAATCCGGGCGGGCTTTAACAAGTATACTCAAAGCCAAGGGGATGGGGAACTCCGCGCGGCGGTGAAGTATTACTACCATCGGCGTTTTGGAGCCAACCTGGATCATCTGCTGATTACCTCGGGCGTGTCGGGCGGGCTGTTCCTTGGCCTCATGGCGTTGGTGAATCCCGGGGATGAAGTCCTATTCGCGGATCCCTACTTCGTCATGTACAAGCAGCTCGTGAGCCTGCTTGGGGGGCGCTGCGTCCCCGTCGACACCTACCCCGATTTCCGGTTGCGGGCGGAGGCCGTGGAGCAAGCCATCACCGAGAAAAGCAAAGTGCTGCTCGTCAACACGCCGAGCAATCCCACGGGGGTCACCTTGGACCGCAGCGAATTGGCCGCCTTGGCGGAGGTTGCGCGGCGCCACAACCTTTTTGTCATCTCCGACGAGATCTACGAACAGTTTCATTACGAGGGCAAGGCCGAGTCCATGGCGGGCCTGTACGATAACACGCTGATCTTGAACGGCTTTTCAAAAAGCGCGGCTATGACGGGGTGGCGCGTGGGTTACGCGGCGGGTCCCGAGGAAGTCATCCAGCAGATGACCACGCTGCAGCAATACACATTCGTGTGCGCGCCTTCCTTTGCCCAGAAGGCCGCGATCATCGCGCTGGACAACGACCCGTTCGAGCGTATCGTAGCCTATAAACAGAAATGCGAATTGCTCGTGGACAACCTGTCGCCCCGCTTCGAATTGACCAAACCCAATGGGGCGTTTTACGCGTTCCCCAAGGCGCCATGGGGGAGCGGCGATCAGTTCGTCGAGAAAGCCATCGAAAACAATGTGTTGATTATTCCGGGCAGCGTATTCAGCGAGCGCGGCTCCCATTTCCGGATCAGTTTCGCGGCGGAGGACGACACCATTCTTCGCGGTGTTGAAGTTCTCAATCGGCTGGCGGAAGAAGGTTGAGAATGTCTCTTTAGTCAAGACGAAAGCGTAAGGAAGCCATGTATATTGTTCAGGTTTACGTTCATGTGAAAGAGGACCAGGTGGAGGCCTTCCGGAAGGCCTCGGAAGCCAATGCCCGGGAGAGTTTGAAGGAACCGGGCGTGGCGCGGTTCGACGTGTTGCAGCAACAAGACGATCCCACGCGCTTTCTCCTTCTCGAGGCGTACCGGCGGGAAGAGGACGCGGCCGCTCACAAGGAGACGGCCCATTACGCGGCTTGGCGCGACACCGTCGGCGATATGATGGCGGAGCCCCGGTACAGCGTGAAATACCAGAACTGTTTTCCCGGCGAGGACGCGTTCGACGTGCCAGAAGACGCGGGACGCTAGGTTGCGCGCAACCCAATTAGGGTGGGGACACTAATGGCGCTGGGGGAACGCACACACGGCCAGCCCGTTGCGCGCAAGGAAGTCCTGCTGGGTTCGGGCGATCTGCTGGCGTTCGCGGCATGCCTCATCCTCGCCCTGGTCCTTCGTTTCGGCCGGGATGTGCCGCCCAGCCACCAATTCCTCTACGTGTTCTTCTGGCCCATTCTCTTCGCGGGCATGTTGGTGGCGGCGCGGGGATTTGGCCTGTACGACTTCCGCCATAAGCTGAGCCCGGCCGAACACTTCTTCTCGGGCGTCGGCGCGGCGGTGACGGGCGCGGTGGGCGGCTATTTGTTTCTTGTCTTTTTACGGACCTATCACTTCCCCCACGCCCGGCTCTCGCGCCTCGCCGTCATTCTATACATCCTCCTTCTCATCGGCTGGTTCTTCGCCTCGCGCGCCGCGATGTTGGCCTGGCTCCGCCGGTGCGGATACCGCGTGCGCGTCGTCCTCATTGGTTCGGCCGCCGAATGCCGGCGCCTTGCGGAGGAGCTGCGCGCGTTCGCCCCGCCGATGCTGGAGGTCGCGGGCATCGTGGTGAACGAGGGCGGAGCGGACCACGAAACGGAGATCATCGGCTCGATACACGAGCTGGAGCCCATTGTCCGGCGGCGGACCATAACGCAGGGTATTCTGGTCGAATCCGGAATAAACCAACCCGCGCTCCGGGATGTGCTCGCGAGTTGTGAGCGAAACGGGGTGGAGTTGTTCGCCTATCCCACGCTTGGGGTGAACATTCTCGCCAGCACCCGCGTTTGCGGGATCGCGGGCGTTCCACTGGTGAGCCTCCGGCCCGCGTTCGAGCGAAGCGTATACCCCGGCGTGAAGCGCGCCATGGATATCGTGGCCGCCGCGCTGCTTCTCGGGGTGACGGCGCCCCTCATTGGGACCGCGGCGGCCGCCATCCGCCTGACCTCATCTGGTCCCGTCATCTTCCAACAAGAGCGAACCGGCCGCCGGCGAGCCCCATTTACCCTCTACAAACTGCGCACCATGACGCTTAACGCCGAACCCAATGAGGCGCCCATGCTCGCCGCGGAGGACGACCCCCGAATCACTCGCGTGGGCCGCTGGCTGCGCCGGTGGCGCCTGGATGAACTGCCCCAGCTTTGGAACGTGCTGCGGGGCGACATGAGCCTGGTGGGCCCCCGGCCGGAGCGCCCCAGCTTTGTCGAAACGTTTTGTCGGGAGACGCCCCTTTACGAGCGCCGCTTTCTCGTTCGCCCCGGCCTGACCGGCCTGGCCCAAATTCATGGCCGCTATGACACGGACTACACCCACAAACTGCGCTACGACCTGATTTACATCAACAGCCTTTCGTTGACCACGGATTGCCAGATCCTTATCGCCACCATTCAAACCGTGCTTACGGGCCGTGGAGCGCGATAGGGTATACTCCTACTCGTTCCATCCTAAAACCGTGGATAGGGAGGCTTCATCTTGTAAATCCTGTCTATTACCCCGTATCGCCGGATGAGGAGGCTGCTCCGGGGAGGCATCCCCGTTGATCCCTCTTCAAGAGGAGGAGTGTGCTTGAAAGCCGGCAATATGCCGGCGTTACGCGGCGTGCACAGATTTCACGGCGGACTGAGTACTGGCGGCGCGCTGATGAATTTCGGGGCCACATTTAAGTTGTGTGTTTTTGTCTGCATACGCTATACTAGAGGCTGACCAGCTTGACAAGCGGGGGTTGCCCGTTTGCCAAGGTGTCCCGCCCCCTGTGCCGGCCTTTGCACAAAAGACCTCCAGCAGCCACTGCTTTTGCGCCGGATATATTTTCACATGGTGGCGATCAATTGATGCGCGGCGCGTTCATGGATAGACGGCAATAAGAGGAACGAGTGTATGGCCCGGAGCATGACCGGTTTTGGTAAGGCTGTGTGCAATGAGGATGGAGAATCCTTCAGCGTCGAGTTGTCCGCGGTTAATCACCGGCATCTCGATTGCAGCGTGCGGTTGCCGCCGCCATGGTCCGCGCTGGAGACCTCCGTTAGGGCGCGCGTGAAAGAGCGGTTTGGCCGGGGAAAGATTCAAGTCTACGTCTCACGCAAGAACGGGGCGGCGGGAAGTCAGCCCATGCGGGTGGATGTAGAGCGCGCCCGCCAGTATGTCGAGGACGCCAAGGAGCTTACGCGTTTGGTGGGCACCTTTGAGGGGCTTTCGGTGAACACGTTGGCCACGATGGAGGGCGTCTTCGTGCCGGCGGAACCCGATGAGGATCTTGAGTCGGTGGAGGAGCGGCTCCTGGCTTCGCTGGATGAAGCCATGGATCAATTGGAAACCATGCGCGAGAACGAGGGGCGGGCTTTGGCGGAGGACCTCCGCAAACGGGTGGGCCTTATTCGCGAAATCCTCGAAGGGGTGGAGGAGCGCCTCCCCACGCTCAACCGACAGTATGAGCAGCGGCTTCGCGAGCGTATCCAAGAATTGGCTACAGAGGTCTCGCTCACCGAGGAGCGCATCGCCATTGAAGTGGCCATCATGGCCGATAAAGGCGACGTGACGGAGGAGGTGGTCCGGTTGAAGACCCACTTGGACCACACTATCGAACTGCTTGATTCGCCCGAGCCGTGCGGGCGGCGGCTGGACTTTCTCGCGCAAGAGGTCCAGCGCGAAGCCAACACGCTGGGTGTTAAGACGCGGGATACGGATGTGACCAAGGAGATGCTGCGGATCAAGTCCGAGATCGAGAAGATCCGCGAGCAAGTGCAGAACATTGAATGAAGATCGTTCGGGCCCCGTTGAAACGGGGGATGCGTACACGCCCGTCAAGCGCCGGGGCATGATCCTGGTGGTCTCGGCGCCCTCGGGCGGGGGCAAGCGCTCCGTGCTAAGTCAAGTGCGGGAGCGGGATCCCTCCCTCGGTTACATCGTGTCCGCGACCACCCGGCCGCCGCGTGCGGACGAGCGCGAGGGAGTGGATTACCACTTTGTAAGCAAGGAAGCGTTTCAGGCCCAAGTCGAGGCAGGGGCCTTCGCCGAATGGGCCGAGGTGCACGGCAACTACTACGGGACCCCGCTTGCGGAGCTACAGGAAACGGTGGCCGCCGGCCGCGACGCGGTTCTAGAAATCGACGTGCAAGGCATGCGCCAGATCAAACAGACCAGCAGTGAGCCTGTCACCGCGTTTATCATGCCGCCTTCGCTGAATGATTTGCGGGAGCGTCTCGAACGCCGGGGCGCGGATGAACCGGACCAAATGACCCTTCGGCTTGCCAATGCCCGGGAGGAAATGGCGGCGTGGCCGGAATTTCACTATGTCATCGTAAACGACATCCTGGCCGAAGCCGTTACGGACCTCGAAGCAATCATACGGGCGGAACGGCGGCGGACCATGCGGATGGAAATGGAAAAGGAACGAGATAACCATGAGAACGCTCTCCCCTGAAGACTTTAAAGACCGGATTGACGCGATGTACCGGCTTGTTATCCTGGCGTCGCGCCGGGCCGCTCAACTTGCCCGCCCCGAGACGCGCGCCCTGGTGAGCGCGCAGTCGCGTAAGCCGACGATTATTGCCCTCGAAGAGATTATGGCGGGCAAAGTGACCTACCGGACCAGCCAGGATGATGAAGAGGAATACGTGGAATAACAAGGAGGTTGTGCTTGGTGTTACCGGGTCCATCGCGGCGTATAAGGCTTGCGAGCTGGCCTCCCGGATGACCGAGTTGGGGGCCAAGGTTATCCCCGTCTTGACGAGGTCGGCCACGGAATTGGTGGGGCCCTCGACCTTTGAAGCGATCACCGGTCAGCGGGCAATTACCGCGCTGTTCGATTCCCTCCAGAATCCCGATGTGGAGCACATCACGGTGGCGTCCCGCGCCAGCCTTTTTCTCATCGCTCCGGCCACCGCCAACATCCTCGCCAAGGCGGCCAACGGGCTGGCGGATGACTGGCTGAGCACCACCTTGCTCGCGACGCGGGCGCCGATCCTCTTCGCGCCGGCCATGAACACCAACATGTACGCCCATCCAGCCACGCAAGCCAATCTAAACACGTTGCGCGCGCGCGGCTGCCATTTCGTGGGCCCCGAGTCCGGACGCCTCGCGTGCCGCACCGTGGGTCCCGGCCGGCTCATTGATCCGCCTATCATCCTGGAAGCCGCTACGCTGGTGCTTGACGAGCGCAATGATCTCGCGGGCAAACGGGTGCTGATTACGAGCGGAGCGACCCGCGAGGCGCTGGACCCCGTGCGCTACCTTTCCAACCGCTCCTCCGGCAAGATGGGGTACGCCCTTGCTTTGGAGGCCATGGCCCGGGGCGCGCACGTCACGGTCATCACGGGACCCGCCGAGACCGCCCCCCCGCATGCCGCCGAGCGTCTTGATGTCGAGACGGCCGAGGAGATGGCCGAGGCCGTCGCGCAACGGCTTCCGGAGGCCGATGTGTTTGTCGCGGCGGCCGCGGTGGCGGATTACCGGCCCGCGTACGCCCCTTCCGAGAAGCAAAAACGCACGGGGCAGGCCTTGCAGCTTGAGTTGGTGGAGAACCCCGACGTGCTTGCGCGGGCCTGTGGTCAGCGCAAACACGGCCAGATTCTGGTGGGATTCGCCGCCGAAACGGGGGATTTGGTGGAAATGGGCCGGGAGAAGCTGCGGAAGAAGCCTGTGGATCTGCTGGTTGTGAATCGCGTCGGTCCGGGCCAATGTGGATTCGGGGCCGACTCGGTGGATGCGCTGCTCCTGGATGGCAGCGCCTCCGTGACAGACCTAGGTCATGCCGGCAAGGAAACCGTGGCCGAGGCGGTGTTCGATAGGGTGGCCCGATCGTGCCAAGCGCGCACGTCATCCGGGGCGCCCATCTGAACGCGTTGAGTCCATTGGCTTATACAAGGCGCTTACCCCGCCTGATAGCGTTTGGCAACGCCGCGTCCGGTTCGTCAACTCCCACGGAAATCGGTCCTTCCCGCCTGATTACCCTCCTCTCTTGGGTCAATCCATACTCCTGAGTTCCGGCCGGAAGATAGGGCGCAAGGGGTATCCCCCGAGGTCCTTTACAACCAAGGGGCTACGGGGAAAACGGGCTTGGAACCACGGCCCAACCCTTGTCCTGCCCTATCCCTACCCCCGAAAGACCCTGCGTTCTGGCAAGAGCCACTTCCCCATACCCCGCCATGGGAGCGAACGGGGGCTACAGCGCAAGTGTCTTGCCGCCGCGGGAATGGTGGGTTTTGACTACAGAATGCAGTCTATTGCGCCCGATCAAATTTACTCTTGACATTTACTGTTTATTGTGATTACATAATGGCATACTATGTTTGCACATGCCGGCACGACACCCATGGATCACATTCTCGCTGCCTTGTTTGCTTCAAAGGCGAGGGCGGCGATAATACACGTGTTGCTTCTAGACCCATATCGGGCCTATTATCAACGCCAGGTGGAGCGGATCACGGGGCTGAGTATTCGGGCAGTGCAACGCGAACTGGATCGGCTGGTTTCGATGGGCCTGTTCTACCGCCGGGAGGAAGGCAACCGGACCTATTATCACGTGGATCGAGCGTTCGTGGTTTTTGACGAGCTTCGAAGCATGGTGCTTAAGACGGCTGAGCCGGTCGCCCGTTTACGCGGGCGGATTGCGATGGATGGGGCCGTGCGGCAAGCGTTCCTGGGGCCGGATGGGGTTCACGTTCTGCTCGTGTGTGAAGACGGCCAGCGGCCCGTGGGGTGGAAGGAAGAGGGTTTCACGTGTGAGGCGCTGACTTGCGCGGACTTCGTTTGTTGTTTGAGCGCATCTCCGGAACGGGTTGAGCCGTATCTCGCAAGGGGCGAGGACTTGCTTGGACGAAGAGACGACATTTTGTGGCGCCGCATCGAGGAAGTAGGATATAATGTGGCGAAACGAAAAGGGGTGGCGTAATCATGGAGACTATACAGCAACTCGAGAAACTGTGTGAATCGTGGTGGGACCACGGCCCTGAGCCGGACCGCCGCAAGCAGACTCATTTCGCGCGCCAATTCCTGACCTTGTTGGGATGGGGCCAGCCGGAACCGCTTGTGAAAGAGGACGAGGATGAAGAGTCCGCTCTCGCCGTGTCGTTCTCGTTATCCGGCGGCAGCCGGGCCATTCTGGCTCATTTCGTGGCGCCTGGCATCCTGGAGCCGCCCGGAACGCTTGTCGATTCCAATTTGGACTTTTGTTGCGCCACCCGCATCCTCGCTGACGAGGGGTATGAATATAACGCGGATTACGTTTTCATAACCGATCTGTCCCGTTCTTATCTTTATGACATGCAGACCGAAGAACTCCTTCTATGGGCCAATGGGGCCGATGAGTTCAAGGGCGAATTCGCGCAGAGCTTGCAATACGACGCCGTGGCTCAAGGGTCGCTCGACGAGTTGCGGCGCCAACCCCGGAGTTATACCGCGCGGCAATTGCGGGAATGGCGCCATCGCTGGGGAGACGCGTTCGCGCGCGAGGCCGGCGTGAACGAAGAGACGGCGGCCGCTTTCTTCGACCGGCTTGTGGTGGTGCGGTACCTACTGGAGAGGGAAGTGCTGAAACGGCCGGGTTGGCGGCTAAGGCAGGAGTTCTGCGAGCTGGTGGGGCAAGCAATGGAAGGCGTGCATAAGGATTCGGGAAAAGGCTTCGGGGGTCTGTGCCACGACATTTATTTTGACTGGCAAGCGGCGATCCTTGCGCCCTCTCCGCAACTCGACGTCTTGCACGGCCGCGACGATCTCGTGGGGCCATGTCTGGGCGAGTTCGCGCTGTTGGGCCGCGGGAAGTTCAACGCCAACACCATACTGGAAAGCTTCAATTACGGGCCGGCGGACGAGAAAGCGCGGGTGCGAATGATTCCCGAGGAGAACCATCAACGGCGCAGCCTATTGAACAAGGCGACGCCCGCCACGGCGGATCAGCTCCAGGTGGAAATCGACTTGCTGGACGAAGGCTACCGGGCCATCCCCCATTGGTTCGACGCGCTTGTTGAGGTATACCAGCGGCTGGAGAAGGGAATGCGGACCCAACAGCGCGTTTCTTCATCCGACGAAGAGAATATGGACCTGCTGAAGTGGTCCGAGCACAGCGCGCACCGCCCCCGCGCGCTCCAGGAACCCTATCAACATGCCGCCGAGCGCGGCTTGGTGATATACTGTGCGTCTGCACGTCAATGGCGAACCGCGCGGCTTGTGTTGTATCTGCACCTAATTGGCCGGTACGACCGGGACCGGGACCGTTTCGTCCAATTTCCTCAGCTCGAGAGCGCTTTGAAGCCAAGGCCGAAGACGTTGTCCCGTGACCGGGATCGGGGCGCATTTTCCGAGTCGAGTGAATACCGGCAAAGCGGATGAAGGGCGGAGCGGGCGAATCCAGTGATGGAGCAACCACGGGGGCGGAAATACGTCAACCGCTGGGTAAGAACGCTACTCGAAGGAACACCATTGCCCGCGGGTGCGTATTAGGAAACCGCGAATGAACGCCAATAGACGCGAACAAACCCTAGGCGTACGGTGTTTGGCGCGGGGGCAAGCGAGAACAAGTTCCTCCTTGGAAAGGGGGAATGCTCCATGCAAAGCGGATCAGTTCCCCCTTTGGAGGGGGTGGCCCGAAGGGCCGGGGGATGTAGACCTTCTTCACACCGCCTTATGTGGCGATTGAGAGAAACACTTCTTCATTGAACCAGTGGCGGCGATTCGGTATGCTGGGGGTTTGCCTGGCGCCCTTCGGGAGTAAAGGGGCCGATCCCCGGCACGTTCAGGCGCCTAACAACCGCAGCTTTAGTCCCGTTTTTTACACGGCTACCTACAGGGAATCTCACGGTGCGTGGTTTCGTACGATTTCTCCCCGGCTTGTTCTCCCATGACATGGGAATTGATTTGGGGACGGCAAACACCCTTGTATATGTCAAGGGCCAAGGCATAGTACTCAGCGAACCGTCGGTTGTCGCCATCAACAAGGACACCAACCGGGTCCGGGCGGTGGGCAACGAAGGCAAAGACATGATCGGCCGGACGCCGGGCAACATCATCGCCATCCGGCCCATGCGGGATGGGGTTATCGCCGATTTTGAAGTGACCGAGGCGATGCTGAAGTACTTCATCGAAAAGGTGCATAACCGGCGGCATCTGGTGTGGCCGCGCGTGGCCATTTGCGTGCCTTCGGGCATCACGGCGGTGGAGAAACGGGCCGTTACCGAGAGCGCCTTGCAGGCCGGGGCGAAACATGTGTTTACGATTGAGGAGCCCATGGCCGCCGCGATTGGCGCGGGCTTAAGCGTTCAAGAGCCTCAGGGCTGTATGATCGTGGATATCGGCGGCGGGACCACGGAGGTGGCGGTGATATCGCTGGGCGGCATTGTGTTCGTGAAGTCAGTGCGCGTCGCGGGCGACGAAATGGACCAGGCCATCATCCAGCATCTCAAGCGTACGTACAACATGATGGTTGGCGAACGCACGGCCGAGGAGATCAAAGTGACCATCGGTTCGGCGTTTCCGCTTAAGGATGAGCTGGAAATGCAAGTCAAAGGCCGGGATCAGGTGATGGGCTTGCCGAAGATTCTTACGATTACTTCCGAGGAGATCCGGGAAGCCCTGCGCGAGCCGGTCAGCGCTATTGTTGACGCGGTGCGCGTCACGCTTGAGCGCACGCCACCCGAGCTGTCCGCGGATATCGTGGACCGCGGCCTGGTTCTGGCGGGTGGCGGGGCGATGTTGCGGGGACTGGAGCAGCTGCTTTCCAAAGAGACCGGGCTTCATGTAACGGTTGCTGAAGACCCCCTCACCGCAGTAGTGTTGGGGACGGGAAAGTATCTGGAAGGATTAAAGAATTTCCGCGAAGACGAGGCCTAGGCTGGTGTTACTGAGTTTTTCTCTGCCGCGTCGGCTGAGAGGACAACGTTCGACAATACTATTCATAATTCTGGTGGTGTGTTGTTTGGCTTCCTTGGCTTCGGGGGCTCAGGCCGTGGTTATTGGGGATGCCCTTCGCACGGCGGGTTCCGTGGCGGCTTATCCCTTTTGGAAAGGGCTCACGGCGGCGCAAAACGCCCTCCATAGCACTTCGGCTTTTTTCGTTAATTATGAAGCGGCCAAGCGGGAAGCGGAGGCCTTGCGGTATGAGGTCACGGATCTCACTCGCGCGCTGACTGCCCTGGACGAATTGCGGGCGGAGAACGACCGTCTCAGGGAAATGCTGGAATTCGCGCGCGCGGAGCCGCGTTTTACCGTTGAACCAGCGGAAGTGATAGGGCGGTCATTCGAGGGGGTCCTCACGATAGACCGCGGAGGCGTTCACGGGGTGCGAGAGGCCATGTGCGTGCTCACGCAGGACGGTGTGGTGGGCATGGTGGCGAAAGTGGAGCCTTTTTTCAGTCACGTTTACACGCTGCATCACTCCCAGTGCCGCGTCGGGGCGATGATTCCGCGTAACCGGGTCCGTGGCATCGTGCATGGCGGCGGGAGCGCTCGGCGTCCCGTAAGCACCATGCAATATATCGATATTAAGGACGACGTCCGCCCGGGCGATGAGGTGGTGACAAGCGGGGGGAGCATATTCCCCAGCGGCTTCCCTGTCGGCAAGGTGAGGAGAGTCGAGTTCGACAGCGAGTCGCTGCTCAAGACCGCCTTTATTGAGCCCGTTCTTGATCCTTACAGCCTGGATGAGGTGTTTGTCTTGCGGGCGGCCCCGCCTTCTCCGGAAGAATTGACTGGAGAGGACGGAGGAGACGGGGGAGACGATTCGCTGTACGCCCTGCCGGACAATCGCAGCATCCAAGAACGCTACGCGCCGTAATCAAGCACACTCCAATGAAACGGGACCGAAGAACGTGGCGAAGGCGGCCCAAATTCTCCCTCCCACCCCAAATTCCTCGAACCCCATGGGGGAGAGGCCGCGATCAAGGTTGAAAAGGCGCGTATGGGCAAGAACCTAACATGGGCGGCCGTGGTGCTGCTGGCTGCCCTGCTACAGACGACTTGGCTTGAATCCCTTCGTTTGCGCGGAGTGCTGCCCGATCTCGTGGTGCTGCTGGTAGTGTATTTCGCCATTGTGGACGGTGAAGAGCGCGCCATGTTTACAGGGCTGTTGGGCGGGTTTTTGTACGACATTATTGGCGACGCCACATTGGGCCACCACATCCTGGCGCTAGTCGTTACGGGGTATCTGACGGGCCGGATCGCCACCCGCCTAATCACCGAACATCCCGCCGTTAAAGGAGGGCTGGTCTTCGGGGCCGCCCTTGTCAATGGCTTTCTCCACACGGTGGTTCTGTATATTGAGACTCCTCAGATTAACGCTTTGAACACCTTGGCTTCACGCGTGGTGCCCGCCGCCTTCTACACAACGCTAGTGACGCCTTTGCTTTTTGTTGTTCTGGACTGGTCCCTGCGGCGGTTTCAGCCGGCGCATGGAGGGTTCTCCTGATGCTCGATAAGCCTGAAAAGAAACGGTATCCCGATTTTTCCAAGCGCGTGCGCCTTGTGGGCGTGGCGCTTTTTGTGGCGCTGAGTGTTCTTGCGGGCCGTTTGTGGCAGCTTCAGATTATTGAAGGCGAACACTATAGCCGGCAGGCGGAAAGCAACCGTTTGCGGCCTCAAGTGCTTGAAGCTCCGCGGGGGATGATCCATGGCCGGGATTCCAGCATTGTCTTGGCGGATAACCGGGCCGCCACCGACCTTATGTTTATCGCGGCCGAGGCGGAGGATCCCGAGGCGGTGGCTGAGCGGTTGGCGGAACTTATCGATATTGATCCCAAGGCGTTTCTTGAGAAAGTAGAGGCGCACCAGCGTCAGCCCTACACGCAAATCCCAGTGAAACGCGACATCAGCCGTACTGCCCTGACCCGTGTTGAAGAGCATTCCTATGCGCTGCCCGGGGTTTTCACGGTGGTCCGTCCGCAGCGCCGCTATTTGTACGGCTCCACGGCGGGCCAACTGATGGGGTATCTTGGTGAAATTGGCCGCGAAGAACTGGAGGAGATGCAGCCCGCTTACAAAATGGGAGACCGCATTGGCCGGGCAGGCATCGAGCGTCACTATGAAGACCGTTTGCATGGGGCCGATGGCCAGCTTCTAATGAACGTGTATGCCTCTGGGGCGCCCCAAGTTCGCACGGACGCCTACGGGCGTCCCTATATCAAGACGGATAGTTTGGGCCGGCGGCTTCGTCAAGAGACCCAATATCCGCCGGAATCGGGCGAGGCCGTCCATCTTACCCTTGACATCGAACTCCAAGCGTTCGCGGAGGGGCTACTTGAGGGCGAACGGGGAGCGATTGTGGTGCTTAACGCCGAGACGGGCGAGGTTTTGGCCATGGCGAGCCAACCCACGTATGACCCCAGTGTCTTTGTCAGGCATGGCGAGGATGAGGCGCGAAAAGAGGCGCTCAGCGACCCGGCAGAACCCATGAAGAACCGGGGGTACCAGGACACGTATCCGCCCGGGTCCATTTTTAAGACCGCCATGGCGGCGGCAGCGTTGGAAGAAGGGGTCGTGGACCGTGAAACCCAGTACTTCTGTCCGGGCCATTTTCAAATCAATAACGAGGGGCGACGGTGGCACTGCTGGCGGCGAAGCGGGCACGGGCATCAGCAGTTGGACGAAGCCCTTGCCCACTCCTGTGACGTGTATTTCTATAACCTCGGCTTGGAGTTGGGTGTCGATCGTATTCATGAGTGGATGACCCGGTTTGGGCTCGGCGTGAGCACGGGCATCGATCTACCCCGTGAAGAGACGGGGTTGATCCCTTCCCGCGAGTGGAAGCAGGAAACGCGCCAGCCGCATTACCCGAACGAACCCTGGGAGTGGAACTGGTATGACGGAGACACGGTCAACCTGTCCATAGGCCAAGGCGCGGCGCGGACCAGTCCGCTCCAGGCGGCGGTCATGACGGCGGCGTTTGTGAATGGAGGGCGGCGGGTCTATCCCTTCATAAATCAAGAACACGGCCCCGCCCGCGTCAGCGAGCCTTTTATGCGGCCCGAGACCGTGGAAGCGGTTTGGAACGGGATGCGCCTGTGCGTGGAAAAAGAGGATTATCCCTCCGGGACCGGGAATCATGCCCAAGTCGATGGGGTGGCCGTTGGGGGCAAGACGGGGACCTCACAAAACGTTGGACTGCATCACCTCGAGAAATACGGCGACGACGTCGAGGATATCCCCTATGAAATGCGCCATCACGCCTGGTTCGTTGCAGGCGTGCCGGACGAAGATCCCCCGATTGCCGTAAGTGTGCTTGTTGAACACGGCCATAGCGGCAGCCGTGCGGCGGCGCCGTTGGCGCGCGAAATCATTGATTACTTCTACACGTATCGCGCCCCATCCGAGTCCCTGCTCGTTGCTAAAGGCGAGGCCGAAGAACAATGAGTTCCGTTACCCATGACATCGACATCATGGACGCTCACATTGGTGTTTTTAATTATCGCAATCTCTTTCGGGCCGATCGTGTCCTTATGATGCTGGCGCTGGCGCTTGGGGTGGTGGGCCTGTTGACGCTGTACAGCGCAAGCCGAAGCGCCACTTCCGAAATTCCTTATTATGTGAAGCAACTGGTTTACTTTGGGGTTGGGGCTGTTTTGGCGGCCGTAATTGTAAGTTTTGACTATCGGTTTTTCATTTCGTTCGCCCCGTTTTTCTATGTACTTTGCTTGATATTGCTCCTCCTTGTTGAATTCTTCGGCATCACTGTGAAAGGCGGGCAACGCTGGCTTGGCGTCGGGCCTTTTACTTTTCAGCCCTCGGAGTTCACCAAACTAGGTGTGGTGTACATGCTAGCGTGGTACTTTCATACCATTCAGCACCGCATTCGCTCTCTGCCGTTTTTCCTCTTGGCTTTTGTCATTGCCGGGATCCCCACGGCCTTGATCCTGAGGCAGCCCAATCTTGGCACCGCCGCGCTCCTTGCGCCGGTGCTTTTTGTGATGTTGTACGTGGCGGGGTGCAAGCGATGGCATTTGGCGGCAGTGGTTATCGTAGGCTTGGCCGCCGTTCCCGTGGCGTGGACCCAACTCGAAGACTATCAGAAGGAACGTGTCCTCACCTTTGGGAATCCGGCCGCGGATGCCCGCGGAAAGGGGTGGCAGACGGTCCAGACCATGATCACGGTCGGCAGCGGCGGGATGTGGGGCAAAGGATTTCGCGAAGGCACACAAACCCACCTCAGCTTCCTTCCCGAACACCACACGGACTTCATATTCGCCCTGTTGGCGGAGGAAATGGGATTTCAGGGGGCGGTGGTGGTGTTAGCCTTGTTCGGGGCGTTGCTGTGGCGGGGCCTTGTTCTTGCCCAGGGTTCACCGGAGTTACAAGGCACGCTGGTGGGGGTGGGAGTCGTGACTATACTGGCGTTGCACGTGTTTGTGAATATCGCGATCACCGTCGGCCTGATGCCCGTCACGGGAATACCCTTGCCTTTTCTGAGTTATGGCGGCACGTTTTCCTTAACGACCATGATGTGCGTCGGAGCCATGTTATCGGTTAACGTAAGAAGGGGCATGTTTTCCGAAACAGATGGGGGATAGCGGCCGGGCAGGCTCGTCGAAGCGCGGGGCAAACGCGCCCCCTGCCATTATTCATGGCGTTATGAAACCCAAAAACTGTTAGGCCGCCACCAATGGCTACATGGAGAGTGAAACTCACCCGTGTTGACGGCGCGCGGTGGCAAACGCCCCAAGAGTTTATCCGCGCTGTGCGTGATGCGGCGCTGGCGGGCGGCTTGCCTTTGCAGCGGGCCAAAGGGGATCGGGGGGCTTGGCGGGTCACGGCCGGGGCGCCGCCGGCGGCCGGGCAACGTAGCTGCGGCGATTACGTGGACCTGGAGCTTGAAGGCCCCTTGACGGCCCATACCGCTTCCGCGCGGCTCCAGGCGCACTTGCCTCCGGGCATGGAGCTTCTTTGGATGGGCCAGTTGCCGCCGGGTGCTCCAGCCATTAGCCGCGCGGTCCAGGCCATACGCTATGCCGTATGGAGCATTTGTTGGGACTCAAGCCGCATCGCCGCCTTTGAAGCCGCCGTTCACTGGCCCTGTGTACGCAAGAAACTAGACAAAATCCAAGAATTTGACCTGAAAACGTGTATTTCCCGGCTGGAAGCGGATGGTCCTCAACTCCGTTTTGACACCGCCGTGCGCGCAGAAGGGGTTCCCAAACCCTATGAAGTTGTTTCCGCCCTGTTCTGCATCCCGCGCGCCGAGGCCATCCTGCTCCCCGTGGAACGGCTTGGAGTCCGGCTTGACAGAAGCCGGCCCAGCCAGACTTTGGAGTATCCATGACAGAACTGGTAATCAACACGAGTCCGCTTGAGACGCGGATAGCCCTTCTAGAGGATAAGCGCCTGGCCGAGCTTAACGTGGAGCGCCAGGAGAGCCGCAGCGTCGTAGGCAACATCTACAAGGGCCGGGTGGACGCCATTGTGCCCGGCATTCAGGCGGCGTTTGTCGATATCGGCTTTGAAAGGAACGGCTTCCTGTATGTGTCGGACATCGCCGGAAGCGAAGGCACCGGCGACTTCGACTTTGTGGAGGGCACCGCCCGGCCCCGCAGCCGCCGCCGGCACCCCAGCATCGAGAGCACGCTGAACAAGAACCAGAACATTATGGTTCAAGTGGCCAAGGACACCTTGGGAACCAAAGGCGTGCGGCTGACGAACTTCGTCACCCTTCCGGGCCGTTACCTGGTGCTGATGCCGACAGTCAAAAACCTCGGGGTGTCCCGCAAGATTGAAAGCGATAAGGAGCGCGATCGCCTCAAGGGCATCCTGAAATCCATCCGGCCGCAAGGGGTGGGCCTGATTATGCGCACCGCCGCCGAAGGCAAGAGCAAGAAGGACTTCGAGAGCGACCTGAAATACCTCATGAAGGAGTGGTCCAAGGCCAAAAAGCGAATGGAAAGCATGAAGGCGCCTTGCCTCATACACGAGGATTTGGGACCGGTTCTTCGGGTGGTCCGCGATTCGTTCACCCAGGATGTGCAAAAGGTAACCGTGGACGCTGATGCCGAGTACAGCCGCATCCTCAATTTCCTGGACACCTTCGCGCCCAGTTTGAAGAAAAGGGTCAAGCTCTACCGGCAACGGCGGCCCATCTTCGAGAAATACGGCATTGAGGATGAAATAGCCAAAGCCCTTAAACGCAAGGTGTTTCTCAAGAGCGGGGGGCACATCTGCATTGACCAGACCGAGGCGCTCATCGCGATCGATGTGAACACCGGCCGGTACACGGGTAAGAAACACCTTGAGGACACTGTCTTTAAGACCAACCTGGACGCGGCGGATGAAATCGCCCGGCAGGTGCGGTTGCGGGACCTCGGCGGCATCCTCGTGATCGATTTCATCGATATGCAATATGAGCGCAACAAACGCGAACTAATCAAGCGGTTGCAGGACGCCTTGAAGCACGATAGCGCCAAGACGACGGTGTCCGAGGTGAACGAACTCGGCATGATCGAAATGACCCGTAAACGGGTCAAGCATAATCTTATCAAGACCCTGTCGCAGACCTGCCCTTACTGTGAAGGCGGCGGTATGGTGCGTTCGGTGACCACCATCACGCTGGACGTGGTGCGGCGGCTTCAGAGCCTATTTTGCGATTCGAAGGAGAAGCGCATCATCCTGCAAGTCCATCCCGACGTGGCGCGGCGGTTGCGCAACGAAAACAAGGATTTGTTAGAGGACTTGAGCGAGCGTTTTGAACGGGAGATCGCGGTTGAGTCCGTCTCCGATTTTCACATTCACGACACCATGATCCTCAGCGCCCGCACCCGCAAGGAAATCCCCGCGGCGGGCGGGAAGAAATAGGCCGCGAAACGGCGGTGACGGCAACCCGGGTGGTTGTGTCCGGGGGTGAGCGCCCCGCCAGAATCCAAGATCATAAGGAGCGCGTACATCGATGCCCATGCCTGTCAACGTTCAAGATACCGAATTGCCCGGCGTTCAAATCGTGGAAACGGGACTCGCCCGCGATGATCGCGGTTTCTTCTCGGAGATTTACAGCGAGCCCATGTACGCCGAAGCGGGCTTCCGCGAACGCTTCGTGCAGGATAACCTGAGCAAGAGCGCGCGGGGCGTGTTGCGCGGCCTTCATTACCAGCTTGATCCCCATGGGATGGGGAAGCTCGTCACGCCGGTGCGCGGCGCCATATTCGATGTGGCGGTCGACTTGAGGCGGGGCTCGCCCACCTTTGGCCAATGGTACGGACGGACGCTCGAGGCCGAGGGGCGGGAGGCGCTTTGGGTCCCGGTGGGGTTCGCCCACGGCTTTCTCAGCTTGGCCGATGAGACGTTGGTGGTGTACAAATGCTCGGGCGTCCATACGCCGGAGGCCGAGCGCTCCCTGCACTACGCGGATCCCAAGGTGAACATTGCGTGGCCCGAGGAACCCCAGATCGTATCGGAAAAAGACCAGGCCGCGCCTTCCCTGGAGGAGGCGGAATACAACTTCACGTATGCTGCCTAGGCCAGGAGCAAACAGGTGGCGGCCGCAACCAGCATGAGGTCATAGTGCATGTCTGAGGAAATGGAATCCGAATCGCCTCTTTCTCCGGAGCCCGAGGTCTGGAGGGAGTGTCTTGAAGTGTGTGACAGGCTCGCCCCGCACGAAGTATATTCGGCCTTTCAAAAGCATGGTTTTCTCGCGATCGATGACCCGGATTTGGGCGAACGCATATACTGCAGCGCGCCGCCGGCCGAAAGGGAATCCACATTTCGCCTTGTGTTCATTACCCGAGGCGGGGACGCGTGGCTGAGGTTCTTGAGCGCACTGCACGCGGTTGGCGAGGAGCCGAGTGTGGAGGGGCTGTTCTCGGGCTGCGACGGCGTGCTCATACTCTTCAGGGCATGGCAAGACGTGCCTCAATTCGCGCGGGAGGAGTATAAGGAGCTGGGGTACAGGCGTAAGAAGGGACAATTTGTTCCGTTGCTATTTAGTGTAAGGGCGGGGTGGGGGAAGGCCAGCTTGTACCGGGAGGATGTGGATATCCTCAAACGGGGCGTCGAGCAATGTCTCGCCGTGGTTCAAAACCCGTGGGGCGCGATGGGTGAATCCGTTGCATCCCAAGAGTCCGAACGGGCGCTGTTCCGCGTTCGAACCGCGGAGAAACGGCCGGATGGGGGCCGCCGCTGGGTGGACCGTTGGGAATCCGTGCCGGCTTGGATGGAAACCGGCCGGTTGGCGATTCAAGACGAGGACGAAGCGGACCGCCTGGCCGGTGAGCTGACGCGGCGCGAGGGAGCCGTGTGGGAAGCCGAGGCGTTTTATGTTCAAGCCTCCATGCCCGTCCCGCCGTCACACTCCGACATAGCCCGGCACTTCCAGTTCAAGCTGCCCCGTTGCTTTGCCGTGATGGAACGCGAAAAGGGTTTGGCCGAACTCTTGGGCTTCGAGACTGTGTTGATGGATGCCCTTGAAGAACGCTTTCAACCTTGTCTTCTCAAGGCTCTGGAAAGAGCCCAATACATACCCGAGGAAATCCACACGGTGCGCGGGGATGTGTATCGGGCGCTGAAAAAGCTGTGCGGCCGGTTGGGCGTGAGGTTGTATCTTACGGGGACGATCGTGCATGGCGAGGCGTTCCGAGATAGTGTGAAGGAGTCCATGGGAGACCACCTGCAAAAGTTGATTCGAGAAGCCATGGAGGCTCCGGAGGATATGCCGCTGGACGAATTCCTGGCCAACGCCGCCGAGAAACACTTTGGCGAAGAGCCGCCGCCCAGCGAGGAAGAAGACAATGCGTAGTACGGCCAAGCCCGGTTCGCCCCGCGCCAGAACCAAAAGGGATATGTAGATGACGAACGCGCCCGAAATATCACCCGAGCGAATGAAAACGCTTCTGTCGTTGAGCGATGAAGCGCTATCCGAGGAGTTGCGTAACCGGCTGGATCCCCTCACCATGTTCGGCGTGGCCGACCCCGCCGGCGAGGGGTACCTCTTCGTCCGGTTCGGGGGGGCTCCCGAACATGGAACCACACTCGAGGCCCTTATCGGAGGCGTGGGATTGCGTCACGGCATGGATCTTTACTCAGACACATTTGACAAAGATCGAATCCGCGATCATCTGTCGCTGCAGGCGATGGCGCGGGTCTCCCATATCTCCAGGAAAGGACTGGCGTCATTCGACGCCAAGATATACGACGAACTCGGCTATCAGCCACCGGCGTCCGATCGTTGGCCCCTGTTTCGCAGTTTCCGCCCCGGCTGCTCGCCCGCGGCCTTGCTGCCCAAAGACCTTGAGCGCCTCATCACGGTCATGGAGCAGGCCAAGGTTTTGGCGGACCGGGTTCCATCAGAGCCTTGGCTTCACGAACCGGTGAGAGGGAATCAACATCTTCTTTTGGTTCGCGTTCCCGAGCGAGCCGAGAGCGGAGAAATCCGTTGGGTGGACCAATGGTGGGAGCCCGAATTGGCCGAGTATACCCGTCTACCCGTAGTGGATGAGGTGCGCGCTCAACGCGTGGTGAAAGATCTTCCCCAAAACGCGGAGTTGGAGTGGGAGGCCGACGCCTTTTTTGGCCCGGTGACAGTCGAAAAAAGCCCTGCCCTCAGCGAAGACCACCGGGTTTTCTCACGGGTTGGCGAAGAGGAGGAGTTGTCTTCGATTGGCCGGCTGGTGGCTATTTGCGATCCTCGGAAGGAGGAAGTGCTTAAACTGGCGGTTTTTTCACTCGAACGCTCTTGGGGCGAGCTTCAGGAGCTTCTTCTCGACGCTATTGAAGACGCTCAGGAGCGCCCACGCTATCTCGCGGTCATAAGGCCTGACGTATATTCCTCCCTATTTAATTTGTGCGAGGGCCTCGACATTGAACTCTTTACCCCCGAGCGATTGCCCGCCTCCGAGGCTGTTCAAAACTATGTACAGCAACAAGGAAGTGATCTCTTTCGCTCCGAGAACTCGTGACAAGAGGCGTTGCGGCTTTTGGGTTCGCGCTTGAAGCCGGAAGGTACGCCTGCCCGCCGGCATCGTTCCAACACGCATGGGCCGGCTGGAAGGGGGCGCCACGATAGCGCGATGCCACGGCGATTGGGGCAAGAAATTGACATTGGTTTTCCAATTTGTTAAAGTTTGGTCTGGCATCCCGTCAGATCGGTGAAGTATCTCTATGTTGTGCACCCCAGGTCCGGGCGTGCATTATCCCTTCTACCGCCTTTATGCGCCGCCCGGCGCATGAGTATGCGTAACACCATAGAGGCAGTGCAAAAGAGGAATTCCCATGGCTGTAGCTCCTAAGCAACTGAACAATCGTCCTTCTCTGGGCCGAATTCCCGATGAAATGGAGTTGCCGGATCTCATCGAGATCCAACTCAAGTCGTACGAAGACTTTCTCCAGTGGGAAGTGCCCCCCGATGAGCGCGAACCCAAAGGGCTCCAGGAAGTTTTCCTGGATTTGTTCCCGATAGCATCTCCGAATGGGCTTACGCGGCTTGAATTCGTCAACTACTCCTTTGCTCCACCCAAGTACACCGTGGAAGAAGCGCAAGAGCGGGGCGTGACGTATGCGGCGTCATTGAAGGCGCTGCTGCGGTTGGTTAGGTACGAAGAGGTGGGGTCGAGCGGCGAACAGCGCGAGCGCTTCATGGTGGAGCAAGAAGTGTTTTTGGGTGAGCTGCCCATGATGACCCAGACGGGCACGTTCATCATTAACGGCGCTGAACGGGTCATAGTGAGTCAGCTCCATAAGTCGCCGGGCGTGAGCTTCGAGCGTAAGCAACATCAAAACGGGAAGTCGCTATTGACGGGCCGCATCATCCCCTACCGGGGAGCGTGGCTCGAGTTCGAGTACGATATTAATGACGTGATTTGGCTGACCGTGGACCGGAAATCCCGGATTCACGCCACTGCGTTTTTGCGCGCGTTTGGGATAGAGGAAAACGAGGACATCCTCAAGCTCTTCTATTCCACGGAAGAGGCGAAACCCGGCAGAAGCAAAATCAAAATCGGCAACAAGAGCTATGATCCCGACGACCTCGTGGGCCGCGTTATCGCCGAGGACATCATAGACGAGGAAACGGGCGAGGTGTTTGCCGACGCCGGCGCGGAGCTGACCGAGACCGCCATTGGCCGCATCCTTGGGTCGGGCGTGAAGTCGTTCGCCTTAATCAAGAATGAAGACGTCATGCGCGATCCGTCCTTGATCAAGACGCTGAATCTGGACAAGACCCAGACGCAGGATGACGCCTACCGGGAGATCTACGCCCGCATCCGGCCGGGCGACCCGGCCACGGACGCGACGACGCGTTCGTTCTTCCAGAAGACGTTTTTTGACGCGAGCCGGTACGATTTCGCGCCTGTGGGCCGATACAAGATCAACCGCAAGCTCGGCTTGGAAATCCCTCAGGAAACGAAGGTGCTGACCAAAGAGGACGTGGTGGCTACCCTTCAATATCTGGTGGGGCTCCGCGGCGGCCAGGGCGTCGAGGACGACATCGACCATCTGGGCAACCGGCGGGTCCGGGCCGTGGGCGAACTGCTCGCCAATCAGGTGCGGATCGGCTTGGTGCGGATGGAGCGGACGGTCCGCGAGCGGATGAATTATCAAGAAGAAGACCAGCTGACCCCGCAGAATCTGGTTAATCCCAAACCGGTAGGCGCTGTCATTAAGGACTTTTTCGGGCGGAGCCAGCTCTCCCATTTCATGGACCAGATCAATCCGTTGGCCGAGCTGACCCACAAACGCCGCTTGAGCGCGTTGGGCCCCGGAGGCCTCAGCCGGGAACGGGCTGGCTTCGAGGTGCGTGACGTGCATCCCACGCACTACGGCCGGATTTGTCCCATTGAGACGCCGGAAGGGCCAAACATTGGCCTCATGGCTTCGTTGGCGACTTATGCGCGCCTTAATAAGTACGGGTTCCTGGAGACGCCCTATCGCAAGGTGGACAACGGCGTGGTGCAGGAGCAAGTGGAATCCCTTTCGGCGTATGACGAAGACAATTACGTTATTGCCCAGGCGAACGCGCCGCTGGATGAGAAGAAGCGCTTTGTGAATCCGCAGGTGCTCTCGCGCCACCGGGACGACTTTCCAAGCATCGATCCCAAGCAGGTCGATTACATGGACGTCTCGCCGAAGCAGTTGGTGAGCGTGGCGGCGGCGTTGATCCCGTTTCTGGAGCACGACGACGCCAACCGCGCCTTGATGGGGTCGAACATGCAGCGCCAGGCCGTGCCCTTGTTGCGGACGGAGGCGCCGCTGGTGGGCACCGGCCTCGAAGAAGTAACCGCCCGTAACTCGGGCACCGTCATCCGGGCGGAGCGCGCTGGCGTGGTGGAATACGTGGATAGCGAGCTGATTCGCATTCGGAAGGAAGAGGAAACGGTAGACCTGGAAAACGAAAACCCCTTCCGGGCGGACGTTGATGAATACCGGCTGAAGAAATACGTGCGGTCCAACCAGAATACCTGCATCAACCAGCGGCCCATCGTGGACCGGGGCGACAAAGTGGAGGCTGGGACGATCCTGGCCGACGGCCCCGCGACGGATCACGGCGAGCTGGCGCTGGGGCAGAACGTGCTGGTGGCGTTCATGCCTTGGGAAGGGTACAACTTCGAGGACGCCATTCTTATTAGCGAAGAGTTGGTGAAGGACGACACGTATACTTCGGTGCACATCCAGGTTTTTGACCTTGAAGCGCGCGACACCAAGCTGGGCGCCGAGGAACTCACGCGGGACATCCCCAATGTGAGCGAGGACGCCCTTAAGAATCTGGACGAGATGGGCATTGTTCGTCCTGGCGCGAAGGTCAAGCACGGCGACATTCTTGTGGGCAAAGTGACGCCCAAGGGCGAGACAGAGCTGGCGCCGGAAGAAAAACTGTTGCGCGCCATCTTTGGCGAGAAGGCCGAGGATGTGCGGGACGCCTCGCTCACCGTGCCGCCGGGCGTCGAGGGCGTTGTAGTGGACGTGAAAGTGGCCAGCCGGCGCGATAAAGGTTCGGAAGAAGGCGCGAAAAGCGCGTTGCAGGCCGAGGTAGCGCGCGTCAAACGCGAGTACGAAGAACGCATCAACGAGATTCGCTCGACCTTTGTCAAACTTATCAAAGACGACATCATCGGGATGAAGATCCAAGAAGATGTTGTGGACCACAAGACCGATCAGTTGGTGCTTGAGAAAGGCAAGCGAGTCAAGGTCAGCAGCCTGGAAAAGGCCGATTACAGCGTGCTGGCGCGGCTCAAGGTGGATGATCGCGATGTCCAACGCCGTCTGACCCGGTTGGTGAATATGGCCGCGATGGAAGAGGCGAAGCTTATCGCTTTCCGCGACACGCGTATTGAGCAACTGCGCAAGGGCGACGAGCTTCCCCCTGGGGTTATCAAGCATGTAAAGGTCTACGTGGCCACGAAGCGCCCCCTTAACGTGGGCGATAAGATGGCGGGGCGTCACGGGAACAAAGGGGTAATAGCAAAGGCCCTGCCCGTGGAGGATATGCCTTTCCTTCCGGATGGTACGCCGGTGGAGATCGTGCTCAATCCGTTGGGCGTGCCCTCGCGCATGAACGTGGGCCAGGTGCTGGAGACGCACCTCGGCTGGGCGGCCAAGGCCTTGGGGTTGAAAGTGGCCACGCCGGTGTTCAACGGCGCGAGCGAGGAAGTTATTCGCGATTATCTGCGCCACGCCGGCCTGCCCGAGGATGGCAAGATCGAGCTGCGCGATGGACGCTCGGGCAAGCCGTTCGACCAAAAGGTCACGGTGGGGCAGATTTACATGCTGAAACTCAACCATCTCATTGACGACAAGATCCACGCCCGGGCGATTGGCCCCTATTCGCTGGTGACCCAGCAGCCCCTCGGAGGCAAGGCCCAGTTTGGCGGCCAGCGTTTTGGTGAGATGGAGGTATGGGCCTTGCAGGCGTATGGCGCCGCCTATACGCTGCAAGAGTTGCTGACCATCAAGTCCGACGATATTCAAGGCCGCACCAAGGCGTACGAGGCGGTGGTCAAGGGCGATCGCGAAGTCGAACCCGGCACGCCGGAATCGTTTAATGTTCTTGTGCGGGAAATGCAGGCGCTGTGCCTCGACGTCATTAAGCTATTGCGCGTGGACGACGGGAGCGACGTAGAAAAAGAAGAAATGCTGGAGGGTTAAACGTTGTCCAAGTATGTAGCCACCACAGCCGAGCGGTTCGACGCCATCGCCATGCGTTTGGCTTCGCCCGAAGAAATTCAAAAGTGGTCCCGGGGCGAGGTGAAGAAACCGGAGACCATCAATTACCGCACGTTCAAGCCGGAGAAGGACGGGTTGTTTTGTGAGCGCATTTTCGGTCCCGTGAAGGATTGGGAATGCGGGTGCGGCAAATATAAGAAAGTCAAGCACCGCGGCATCACCTGTGACCGGTGCGGCGTCGAGATCACCGAGGCGAAGGTGCGGCGCGAGCGCATGGGAAGCATCGATCTCGCCGTGCCCGTGACGCACATTTGGTTCTTCAAGACCACGCCGAGTTGTATTGGCAATGTGTTGGATTTGTCGATTCGCGTGCTTGAACGCATCATCTATTTCGAGAATTACATTGTCGTGGACCCCGGCGACACGGGCCTTGAGAAGATGGCCACCTTGACCGAGGACGAATACCAGGACGCCCGCGAGGATTGGGGCGACCGGTTCGTGGCCAAGATGGGCGCCGAGGCCATCAAGATGCTGTTGGAAGAGGTTGATGTTGAAACGCTGAGCGCGGAATTGCACCAGCAACTCAGTACGGCCACCTCGAAGCAGGCCCGCACCAAGGCGATTAAACGGTTGAAAGTTGTTGAGGCGTTGCGCAAGTCTGGCAACAACCCGGCTTGGATGGTGCTCGATGTGATTCCGGTGATTCCGCCGGACCTGCGTCCCTTGGTGCCCCTGGAAGGCGGCCGGTACGCCACCAGCGACTTGAACGATCTCTATCGCCGGGTGATTAACCGGAACAACCGGCTCAAGCGGTTGGTGGAGTTGAGGGCGCCGGAAGTTATTCTCCGCAACGAGAAACGTATGTTGCAGGAGGCCGTGGACGCGCTGTTCGATAATGGCCGCCACGGGCGGACCGTGCTTGGCGCGGGCAACCGGCCCCTGAAATCGCTCAGCGACATGCTCAAGGGCAAGCAGGGGCGTTTTCGCCAGAACCTGTTGGGTAAGCGGGTGGACTATTCCGGCCGTTCGGTCATCGTGGTCGGCCCTGAACTCAAGCTCCACCAGTGCGGTCTGCCGAAGAAAATGGCGCTCGAACTTTTCGAGCCGTTCATTATCCGGGAACTGAAGGAGCGAGGCTCGGCCACGACCATCAAGGCGGCCAAGCGGGCGATTGCCCAAGGCCAGACCGAAGTGTGGGACATCCTAGAGGAAGTGATTCAGGACCACCCCGTCTTGCTTAACCGTGCGCCCACGTTGCACCGGCTGGGCATTCAGGCGTTCGAGCCCGTGCTCATCGAGGGCAAGGCGATTCAGATCCATCCGCTGGTGTGCGCGGCGTTTAACGCCGACTTCGACGGCGACCAAATGGCCGTGCACGTCCCGCTGATGCCCGCGGCTCAGTTGGAAGCGCGGCTGCTGATGATGGCTTCCACGAACATTTTTGCGCCTTCGAACGGAGAGCCGATCATCACGCCGGGCCAGGACGTTGTCCTTGGCTTGTCCTACATTACCAAGCAGCGCATGGGCGCGAAAGGCGAATGGCGTAAAGAATGGACGGGTCCCAACGGCGAAATCCTGGAGCCGGGCAGGGTGTATCCGGACACGGCCTCGGTGTTGCTCGCCCATGAGATGGGTGAAGTGGACCTGCATGCCGGCATCAAGGTGTGGTGCGATGGGGAGGTTATGGACACCACGGCCGGGCGCGTCGTGTTGAAGGAAGGCTTGGGCGAGGATGTGCCTCTGCAAGAGGTCAATACCTACCTCAACAAGAGCGAAGTGGGGGATCTATTGGCCCGGGCGTACGCCCGCTGGGGCCACACGCGAACCGTGCAGCTGGCCGACGCAATCAAGTATATGGGGTTCCGTTACTCGACGCTTTCGGGACTGTCCATCGCGATATCCGACATGCCGGTGCCCGAAGAAAAGCCTCAGCTGATTGAACAGGCCCTGGAAGAGGTGGCCCGCATCGATGAGATGTATCAGAACGGCCTTATCACGCAGGGCGAGCGGTATAACAAGGTGATCGACCAGTGGACGGCCACCACCGAGGAAGTGTCCGGCTCTATGCTTAAGGCGCTGGCGGAACAAGACCAAGGTTTTACCGGCGTCTATCTCATGATGGACTCCGGCGCGCGCGGCAGCAAGCAGCAGATTCGGCAGTTGGCGGCTATGCGCGGGCTGATGGCGAAGCCGTCGGGCGACATCATTGAATCTCCGATCACGTCGAATTTCCGTGAAGGGCTGACCGTGCTGGAGTATTTCATCTCGGCCCACGGCGCCCGCAAAGGGCTTGCCGATACCGCGTTGAAGACGGCGGACGCCGGCTACTTGACGCGGCGGCTCGTGGACGTGGCCCAGGATGCGACGGTTGAGGAACACGACTGCGGCGCGCTGGCGGGCGTGTACGTCGAGGCGTTGTCCGATGGCCCAGAAATCGTCGAGGCGCTGGAGGAACGGCTTGTCGGGCGGTACGCGTTGGAAGATATCATGGATC
>JBKHFO010000005.1:0-39846 GCA_046540175.1 Candidatus Hydrogenedentota bacterium | reverse complement strand
GGCGTCACGGACTTGGGGACCCTTGAGCCACGCGGCTTCGGCCAGCCCGGCCGCCCCACCCCCGAGATCTTTTTCGATGGCGAACCGCTCGAACTAGCCCGCTGGCCCAACAAAGGTTTCGTGGAGGCGGGCGAGATTATCGAAGAGACCGATGACGGGGCCGTGTTCACGTTTGAGGGGGATCGCCCCGCAACATGGGCGGAGCCCGGCAAGGTGTGGATGTTCGGCTACTGGTATCACCACTGGGCCGATGGCACGCTGGCCGTGGCGGACATCGACGGGGAGAACCAGCGCATTACGACGGATGGGCTCCCGAATTACGGCGTCCGCGAGGGCCAGCACTACCACTATTTCAACATACTTGAAGAACTGGAACGGCCCGGCGAATGGTATCTGGACCGCGACACGGGCATCCTCTACCTCTATCCCCCATCCGATATCGAGGAGGCCACGGTGGAGTTCTCCGTGCTTGAGGACGCCATGGTCACGCTCGACAATACGGCCCACATTGGGCTTGAAGGGCTTACCCTGGACGTCTCTCGCGGATCCGGCGTCGAGATCAATGGCGGCGAGCACAACCTCGTCGCGGGCTGCACCATCAGCCGCATGGCGCAAGACGGGGTGGAAATCAATGGCGGAACCGGTCACGGCGTGGTTGGGTCTGATCTCTTCACGCTAGGCCGTGGCGGGACGGATGTCACGGGCGGCGATCGCGCCACCTTGGAACCGGGCGAACACTTCATCGAGAACAACGAAGTCCGGGACTTTTCGCGTCTGGACCGCACCTATACCCCCGCGGTTAGGATGGGCGGCGCCGGAAACCGCATCGCTCACAACCTGTTCCACGACACCCCGCATCACGCCATCCGGCTCGATGGCAATGATCACGTCGTAGAGTTCAACGAGGTCCACAGCGTGGTCTACGAAAGCGACGACCAAGCGGGGCTCGACATGTTTTTCAACCCCGCCTACAGGGGCAACGTCATCCGCTACAACTTCTGGCACCACATCGGAAGCGGCCTCGATCGGCACGGCCAGTCCGGCGTCCGGCTTGACGACGCCATCAGCGGCGTGCGCGTCTACGGCAACGTGTTCCTCCATTCCGCACGGGGCATGTTTGGCGCGATTCAGATCCACGGCGGGAAAGAGAACGTGTTGGACGGCAACCTGTTTATCGAATGTGACGCCGTGCTATCCTTCTCCGCGTGGGGCGAGTCCCGGTGGCTGGACTTCCTCGAACGGAGCAATGTGGTCCAGGCCTTGACGGAAACCGTGAACATCCACGAGCCGCCGTACTCCGAACGGTATCCCGAACTCGCCGAGCTGGAGGAGAATCCGGACATGAACTTCTTCTGGCGCAACGCAGCGGTGGAATGCGGGGAACTTCTGCTCCGCGCGCCGGATAATCAAGTCATCATGGACAACTGGACCGGCGCCGTGGACCCCGGCTTCGCGGACCGGGAAGCGAGGGATTTCTCTCTGGCCGGGGACGCCATGCTGTACGGATTAACCGGCATGGAGCCCATCCCCTTCGGACACATCGGACCTCATGACGATGAATACCGCGCCCGCTGGCCCATCGAACACGAGATCTCGGAGAACTACATGGCGCTTGATCCCGAGTAATGAGGCGGCGCGCCCCCAGACGAACCAACGTGTGACTGAAAAGGAGAACCTTGGACATGCAAAGAACAGTTGCTCAAGAACTGGGCGCCACGGCGCTCGTCCTCGCGTTGGCCGTGGCCTTGACGCCGGGGACCGCCATGGCGGATGACGCCGAACGCGAAGGCTGGAACCTGGTCTGGCAGGAAGAGTTCGACTACGAGGGCCTTCCCGATCCGGAGAAGTGGACGCAGGAATACGGCTTCATTCGGAACGAGGAAGCCCAATACTACACGCGCGAACGCCCCGAAAACGCCCGCGTCGAGGACGGCCGGCTGATCATTGAAGCCCATAAGGAGCAATACCCTAACCGGGCTTATGAAGAAGACGCGGATCATTGGCGAAGCGCCCGGGAGTACGCCGGCTACACCTCCGCGTCGCTTACCACAGAAGACCGCCAGCATTTCCAATACGGGCGAATCGAGGTCCGCGCTCGTCTGCCCCAGGGGCGGGGCGTGTGGCCCGCCATATGGATGCTTGGCGAAAACCGGCGCGACGTGGGGTGGCCGCGTTGCGGCGAAATCGACATCATGGAGTTCGTGGGTTTTCAGCCCAACACCATCCACGCCAACATACACACGCAGGCCTACAACCACAGCATCGGCACGGGGCGGGGCGACACCATCGAAGCCGACGCGCCTTGGGATGAGTTCCACATCTACGCCATTGAGTGGAACGAAGAACGCATCGGTTTCTTCTTTGACGAGGAAGTGTATTTCACCTACGAGAAGGAACCGGAGGCGGGCGAGGCGGAATGGCCATTTGATCAGCCGTTCTATCTCATCCTCAACGTCGCCATCGGCGGGGCCTGGGGCGGCCAGCAAGGCATCGATGACGATATCTTTCCGCAACGCATGGAAGTGGATTACGTCCGGGCCTACGAGCGGGAATGAGGCATATCCCGCACAGTGCAAAAGAGTTGGGCGCACGGTCCTCTTTTTTTGGGGTGTCCCGCCAGTGCAACCAAAATGGGAAATGCGGGATGATACCCAACGCCGCGTTACTGCGCCGGCGCCTGTCGCCATGAGGGCCGCGCTTTGGCGGCGATATACCGTAGTGAACGATCTTGACATGGTAGTGGAAACTGAGTAGGGTATGGCGAAATCGCGGGTCTTACCGGTAGGATTCGCTTCACCGCCCGCCGCCCCGTTGGTTGCGGGTAGAGGGCACGGTGGGACGGCTTGGCTACAGCCGTTTATCCGTGGAAATCACATCAGTGAGATCTGGAAGGGGAAACGCGTGTTCCATCCGCTCAAGGAAGCCCCTGGAATGGGCTTCAACCTCCTGTACTAAAGCAAAAGCGGTGGGAGAACTGATGGCGCGAGGGGATGCGCGCGGGTGCGCACAGGGCGCATAAAACAACTGAGAAAGGGAGGTTGAGTAATGGAAGGAGTTACAATAGCACTGTCGTTTGCCGGCGCGTTTGCGTTGGGGACCATCTTCTCCGTTCTTGGCGCGGTCAAGTTGCATTTGGCCCCAGCTCTGGGAGTAGATGACGCTCAGTACGGGCGGCTCATTTCGGCCCTCATGTTTACCAGCATGATAGCGGTGCTTGTTATTGGCCCCTTACAGGACGCCATAGGCTTTGCCCCAATCGCCGTGGTGGCCTTCATAGCCAGTGGCGTATGTCTCTGGTTGCTTGCCGCGGTCAAAAACTACAAGGTGGCGCTTTTCGCCTCCGCCCTGCTGGGGGTGGGCGCCATGTGCGCCAGTGTGACCGGCAGTTCGCTTGGGCCCACGGTGCTGTTTGACGGAGAGAATCCCGCCGTAGCGCAAAACGTCATCAACGTCTTCTTTGGGATCGGGGCCTTCCTCACACCTTTCCTCGTGGGCAAACTGATGAACAATCTCGGCTACCAGAAGACGGTGAGCATCATTGGCGCTATCGTTTTCGTGCCCATTATTCTGGTGTTTTTTAGCGCATTTCCCGAGACTCCGGAAGGGTTCGATATCGGCGGAACACTGGGAGTGCTAGCGACCCCCTATATCATTTTCGGCGGTTTGGCCCTGTTCTGTTATGTGGGTCTTGAAATCACGATGGCCGGTTTCGTCAGCACCTATTTGAAGGACCACGACCTTACGGTGGAACAAGCCAACAAGTGGCTGGCCGGTTTCTGGGTCGCCCTCATTGTGGGCCGCATTTTGGCCTCCGTCCTGCTCTTGGCTACCGAATTGCCTCCCGAGCAGCAAGCCCCCATCGCGCCCATACTTGGCCTGTTGGCGGTGGGATCAATTCTGATCATGGTGACCGCCAAGACCGCAAAGGCGGGCATCACCGGCACCTTGTTGACCGGCTTGATCTTTGGTCCAATCTTCCCCATGCTGGTTGGCGTCACCCAGTTCAAGAGCGCCTCGATCGATGCCGGTATAGCCGGCAGCGTGTTTAGCTGGATTTTCGCGCTCGGCTTGCTCGGCGGAACCCTGGTTCCCATGCTTATCGGCAAGCTTTCCGCCGCGTCGACCATCCGGCAGAGCATGAAGACCGCCGCGATAGTGGCCGTCGCGCTTGTGATCCTGTCCGGCATACTCTGGTACGTGCCGGCGGCCGATCCCGCCGAAATCATGGATCGCGTGGCGATGATCGCCGCCCAGTAAGCAATTCCAAACACGCAACACGATCGTTTCAGTGGAGACGCTTTCCAAAACACGGAGAGCGTCTCCGTTCTCTTTGTCAGGGCTTCTCAAAGCGCCAAAGTCCAGCGGCTGAAAGCCCTCAGTTCCCCCGTGATGGCAGCCGGCCCATGCGGATCAAAGGGGTAAAACGGGGCGGCGCGGACGGAAAGGCGTCCCAGCTCATGCCAATGACGCGGCTGTTGTTGAAGATCACGTGCCCCAACGCAATAACTTCGCCTTCGGGATCCCTCAAGCGCAGTTCCTGCATTTCGTACTCCCTGGCGTTCGGATGGGTTTCCCATGCCATCTCCGCCTGGGCCGCGCCGGCCCCATGAGGGCGATCCACGGCCAACTCATAGGTCTCCGACGTGTGGGGCGTCACCGCGTGAATCCGGATGAACGCGGGCTGGCGTTCAGCAATGAGCACCCAGCGGATGTCGCGGGATTCGATGCCGGCCTGCGTCTCTCCCCCCCACTGCCTCCACAGGCCATGGAGTTGCGCCGCGCTGTAGGGACTGAACGCGTCCGCCAAGGCCACGTCTCCCAAGACATGCGCCATGGCTTTGGTTAAAACATCCGCGGCCAACCCGTTCTCGGCGCCTTCGGGTTCGCCCAAGCGGGCCTCGAGAGCGGCAAGGGCCTCGTCCCGTTGTCCATCGGCCACAAGCGCTCTCTCGTACGCGTACCGGCGTTGCTCCTCCGAGGCGCCCGAACAATAGTCTCGCAAATCCCCAAGAAACCGCTGCCGTTCGGACTGGGTAAGCGGCGGCAGCAGTTGCTCTTCTCGCGGGGGAACCAACGCCGCCTCGAAAAACAAGGCCGCCGCCAGCGGCGCTTCCCGCTCAAGGGCCGCCCTTGCCCGCCAATAATGCGTCCGCGCCTCATGAGGGGCCACGCCATCCATGACATCCATCCGCGCCTCCACTTTATCCGCATTGCCCGCTTCGAATTCGGCCTCGGCGTAGGCGGCGTAATTCCGGGGATCGCGGCGGTCTGCAAGGGATACGTCTTCCAAATTGGACCATACAAGGACTGCAACGAGCACCAAAAGGACCGCGGGGCCAGGCGCCGAGGCGGCCGCCGCGCGATAGGGCAACGCGTACCCGGCGGCGAGCGCGAGCAGGAAGGCGTGGTAATGGCGAATCGGTTCGCCAAAGGCTATCATGGCGGCCGCGCCTGCTCCCAACGCAAGCAACAGAATGCCATGGGTCCGCGTGAAGGCGTCCCGCCGGTCCACCACCAGTTTAGCGGCCACGCGCGCCGCAAGCCAGCCTGCCGCGGCCACCGCCAGCAGCATGGCCCACCCCTCTCCGAACCAGTCCGGAGGCCGCCAAAACGCGTATTGCGTGAGCCCAAGAATGGCCGTCCCAACGAGAGCAAAAGCCATGACGCCGCGCGCGCCCCACGCGATTTGCCGCGCCCAGTGCGGGTACACCATGTTTCCGGCGGGATACTCCGCAAAAGCAAATCCCACAAGCAGCGTCACCAGCCCCGCCGTGGGCGCAACGGGTCCCGCGAACACGATCATGCCCTCCGGGCCGAATGCGGTAGGTACAAAAAAACCAGCCCACGAGGCCACCGACATCACAGCCACGAGCCCACAGGCCAAGGCGCTCACAGTGAGACAGCGGCCTATCACTTGACGGTTCACGGCGAAATGCGCCGTTGCCGCAAATAACAGCGCGCATCCCGTCATGGCCAGAGGCTGGGCGCCGCCTTTCATCAGGGCATGCGCCCAATACGCGGCCAAGGCGAGGACGAGCGGCCACGCCAATTCAAAGGACAGCCGCACGCGCCGCCTAGCCACAACGTCCGCCCCCCATGCCGCCACCAGCACGGCCCCGAGAACGACGGCCGCGGGAGCATGTAGAAGAGGGAGATGGGTGTACACATCCAGCGGCCACGCAAACGCCATGGCGGGGAGCAGGAAGGCGGCTATCTGGCGGGGCCGATCGCTATTCATTCAGGGACCTGGCCCGATTCGGTTTCCGGCGCGGACTCCACGACGGCGGGGCGCCCGGCCGGTTCTTCCGTGGGCGCCACATGGCCCAATGCGTGAAGCAAGGCGCTGAACACGAGGAGGCCGCCAAAAAAAAGCGCCCCGAAAAACCGCTCTTTCCGCTGACGTTCGGTGGGATCCAACTCCATCTCCTTGAATGATAGCTATCTTTGCGCCTCGGGCCCTGAACCCGTGCGTTTGCCGCCGGCGCCGGATTCGCGTTGCGAAACCCATTCCACGGGGATCCACCGGCGGACGGAGTTGATTAGCCAGATACCCTCGGCCTGCTCCAGATCGTCCTTGGCAAGCGTGCGCTCCTTGATGACGCCCATGTCGAGAAGATGCCGCCGGAAACAGCCGGCCAGCAGCCCCGCGTCGACGGGCGGCGTCCAGAGGATCCCCTCCATCTCGCAGACCAGATTCGCCATCGTGCTCTCGGTCAACTCGCCCCGCTCGTTCCACAGGATGACGTCGTCACACGCCGGCCGCTGCGCCCGGGCGCGCTCGTACATATCGCGTTTGGTGGTCTTGTGATACAGAAACACATTCTCGCTGTCCACCGGCTCCACCGCCAGGCCAACGGTAAGGGCGAGCGGCGGCAGCTCGCGCAGCGGAGCAGACTCCACGGCACAGTCCCCCGCTTGGTCCACAAGAAGACGAACCTTATGGGGCGTTCCGGCGGCCGTCAACCGCGCCGCCTCTTCCTTCAACCATCCTTCAACAGCAGCCCAATCGGCGTCAATTCCAAAATAGTCCGCGCTTTGCCGGAGGCGTTCAAGGTGGAAGTCATACAGGAAGTAGCCGGCTTCATCCCACCGCAGGGATTCCAGTAGGGAAAACCGCGGCGCGTGCCGGCTGAGAAACGCGGTCTTCGTTTGGCATTCCTCATACTCACCCCCTGCCGTCGAATCCCAAACAATGCCCCCGCCCACATGATACCGGGCCTCTTGCCGCTCGGTTTCCACCGTCACCGTGCGAATGGCGACGTTGAAGCTGGCTTCCCCGCTTGGAGCCCACCACCCCATCGCGCCACAGTAGACGCCGCGCGGATACGCCTCCAGCTCGCGGATGATCTCCATGGTCCGCGCCTTGGGCGCGCCGGTCACCGAGCCCGAGGGGAACAACGCGTTCAAAACTTCTGGAACGCTGGCGTCCGTCCGCCCCGTCACGGTGGACGTCATTTGCCATACGGTCTCGTAGCGCTCCACCTCAAAAAGCGTGGGCGTACTCACCGAGCCGATGCGGCAAACCCGGCCGAGGTCGTTCCGCAAAAGATCCACAATCATGAGGTTCTCGGCCCGGTTCTTCTCGCTGTTGGCGAGCGCTTCCGCCTGGCCTTTGTCTTGAGCCGAATAAAGGCCGCGGGGGGCGGTGCCTTTCATGGGCCGCACCGTGAGTTCTTCGCCCTTGGCGTGAAAAAAGAGTTCGGGCGAAGCGGAAAGCACCTTGAAAGGCCCCGCATCCACATAGGCGTTGTAGTCCCCCTTTTGAGCCGCGCAGAGCTGATAAAACCAGGCCAGGGGATCGCCGTGGAAAGGCGCGGCGAGGGGAAAGCTGAAGTTCACTTGATACGTGTCCCCGGCGGCGATGTAGTCCCGGATCGCCCTGATGGCCCCCTCGTACACCTCGCGGGAAATCATGCGCTCCCACGGTCCCACCTCCACCGGCCGTTCAGGCGCTTGCCACGGCGTGTGGGTCACTTCGTTGTAGAGCCCCATCCACATTAACGGGGGGCGTCCCGGGGCATGAACCTCGAGCACGGGATCAAAGGCGGGGGCCGCCTCGTAACTTATGAAGCCGGCGGCATGGGCTCCCCCGGCGACCGCGCGTTGCACACGCGCCATCGCGGGCTGCACTTCATCGAGCGTACGGGCGGTCACCACGGTCTCGGGGCGCTGATAGAGTTGTTCCCCTTTACGGGAAACGAACCGTACATCACCGAATTCCGTGCGGCTTTCCATCATATGCCCGTAGTGCCTTGACCAGTAACCCGAAACCCCATGGGATGACACGCCCCCGGAGCGGGATTTCCAAAAACTCGCTGGCTAAACCCCAATTTCGAGGCCATTTTGGGCCATTTCGTGGAGCAAACTAACCCGTGCGGGAGTTTTTGGAAAGTCCCGGAGATAGAAAGGTATCCCGCAGCTATTCCCTATAGTACCCGGCCCATTCTGAGACTGTGGGTCATACCGGCTAAAACGGTGGATCGATACGCCTCTGAACCTTTCTGGGAGTCCAATTGGACCACATCAGCGTTCCTGGCAATTACCATCCCGCGCACCTCGCCGTCGTTCCCGCGCAAGCGGGGATCCAAACCCCGAGAGTAGCATTCGCCCTGTGGATCCCCGCTTTCGCGGGATGACGATAAGGGGCAGGATTACACACAATTCTAGAATAGACCAAGTTAGTCTCGACGATCGGCGCCGTTGTTCACCCGAAACAGCCGCTCGGCGTTGGCGGTGGCGCGTTCGCCCAGCTCCTCAAGGGACACGCCCTTCACTTCCGCCAAGGTTTCCGCCGTATAGCGGACGTAAGCGGGCTCACAGCGCTTGCCCCGTTTGGGCTGGGGCGCCAGATAGGGGCTATCCGTTTCCACCAGCAACAGGTCAATGGGCGTGGCCGCGGCCGCTTCACGAACGGCGCCCGCCTTTGGAAACGTGACATTACCCGCGAAGGACACGTGAAAGCCCCATTTTACACAGCGTTCCACCAAGCGGGTGTCCCCGGAGAAACAATGCATGATTCCACCCGCCAGCCGGCCGGCGTACTCATCGAGAATGGCGATGATATCGTCTTGAGATTCGCGATTATGAATCACCACGGGAAGCTCAAGCTCGACCGCCAGTTCAAGCTGCCGGCGGAATCCTTCGGCTTGCACGTCCGGGGGCGTGTCATTGTACTTGAAGTAGTCAAGCCCCATCTCCCCCAACGCCACCACTTGCGGCGACGCCGCCATCTCTTCGAGGGTCTCCAATGATTTGGAAGTCACGTGCGCGGCGTGATAGGGATGGACGCCCACCGCGGCATAAACACCCGGCCCCGTCAACTCCAAGCCCGCCTGACTGCTCTCGATGTCATCGCCGATCACGACAATCCATTCAAGACGCTCAAGCGCCCGGGCGCGCACGGTGTCCCGGTCTTCGTCGAAAGCGCCCGCCTGAAGATGGCAATGCGTATCGGCCAAACGCACATCATTGGTCATGGCATTCATTTGTTACTGGTCCCGTTCGAACTCGAACCGCCTTTGCCCCCGCGTTTCCGCCGGTTGCCTCGCTTTTTCCCTCGCCGGCTTTTCGAACGCCGCGACTTCTTGGGGGATTCTTCTTGCTCATCCGCGGAGGCCTCTGGCTCCTCGCCATCCTCACCGGCGCTGTCTCCCGCGCTGATATCGGCGACGGCCGAAGGCCCCGCATCGCCGGGATCATCCAATTCTTCCAACGAGGGGGGGCGGCCGCCGGCATAGGCGGTGTAGATTTCGGCGTCGGGAAAGGGATCCTCCTCAGGCCACTCTGACTCGGCATGCCCGCCTTCCGCCTCGCGCCGGGCGGCCTTGGCGGCCTGCTCGGCCTCGCGCTCGGCCATCACAATGGACTTCTTGTTCTGGTAGAGTTCGTTCTCGTAACTCAGGCAACACAACAACCGGCCACATTGTCCGCTTATCTTGGCGGGATTAAGCGAGAGGTTTTGGCGCTTGGCCATTTTCATTGAAATGGGCTGGAATTCCCGCAGCCACGTGCTGCAACACAGTTCACGCCCGCATACGCCGATTCCGCCGATGAGCTTGGCTTCGTCCCGCACCTGAATATGCCGGAGTTCGATGCGGGTCTTGAGATGTTTCGCCAATTCCCGGACCAGTTCCCGGAAGTCCACTCGTTCATCGGCCGTAAAGTACAGGATCACCTTGTGCCGGTCGAACGTATACTCGGCGTCGACAATCTTCATGGGAAGCCGCCGCGTCTCGATGCACTCTCGACAGATGGCCCTCGCACTTACCTCATCCTCAAGAATTCTCGCAAAATCAGCCTCGTCCTCTTCATGCGCTCTTCGGAGGACATGCATGGAGTACTGATTCTTGACATCCTCGGTGCAGGGCTCGGGGGGGAGGACACACGCGCCAAACTCGATCCCGCGCTCGGTTTCCACGATGCAGTGCTCGTCACGTTTAAGCTCAATGTCCTCGCATAAGAACGAGTAGACCCGCGTCGGCTTCCTCAGGCGCACCTTTACGATTTGCATACGGCCTCCCGCTAACGGTGACTCAACGCTCCGCCAGCGTGAAAAACAGGTCCCGGAAGACCCGTTCTTCGTTAATGAACCTATTCAGATGGCTTCGCGCCCGTTCCACAGCTTCGATTTTGCGCTCGGCATTCCCAGCGGAAGGTTGCGCCTCAAGGCGCGCCATCTGGTCCTGATTGAACACGCGTTTCGCATCTCCCGTGGCGCCATACACCAATACGTCGCGATACCACGTCTCGAGGATGTAAAGGTGCTCAAGCACCTCTTGCCGCAACAAGGCGTCCACCATGGCTTCTTCCCGCTCCTCCGCGCGTTTGCGATCCTCGGGGGTAAGTTCTTCCGCGCTCCCTTCGTCTTGGAAATTGGCCTTGACCTGGCTGACCACTTGTTTCTTCAAATCCTCAAGGCGTTTCATAAAACCCTCGGCCAGCTCGTTGGGGCTCTTGCCGCCGCCAATCTGCTCGGCCACGCTCAGCATCACTTCCCGCTTCTCCGACTCCAACAGGTCCAGGGCGCGGGACATCTGGCCTTGGGCGACCGCCGCGAGCGCCCGCGCGGTCTCTTCCGGGGCGTCGCGTTGCTCCCGAAGCAAGCTGACGATGGTTTCGGCCCGAAGGCTTCCGAAGCGAATAAGCTGGCACCGCGAGCGAATGGTGGGCAGCAACACGCGGGGAAACTCCGTAACCAGAATGAACAAGGATTGGCCGGGCGGCTCCTCCAGTGTCTTCAAAAAATGGTTCTGCGCCACCCAATTCATCCGGTCGGCCTCTTGGAAGATAAACACCCGCCACGACGACTCGTGAGGATGAAGCGTGGCTAGTTCGTTCACTTCCTCCACCGTGTCGACCGGAATCACGCGGGCCTTCTTCATGGGCGCGATCGTCTTCACATCGGGATGATTGCCGTGGTCCATCTTACGGCACGAGAGGCAAACGTCGCAGGCCGTATCGCTTCGTTCCACGCAGTTCACGGCCTTGGCCAACTCATAGGCAGCCAACGACTTGCCCACGCCCGAGGGCCCCCAGAAAAGAAGGCCGTTGGGTATGCGCTTGCGCTGAATCATTGTCCGGAGCAGCCGGACGGGGACTTCCTGGTCTCGTATGGCCTCAAAACTCATGAGAGCGCAAGAACTCCTCCACAAGAGCGGCAACCCGTTCGCGGACACTCTCAATCGGCAGATTGCCCTCTACTACTCTAACACGTTCCGGCTCTTGAGCGGCAATCTGGAGAAAGGCCTGGCGGACGCGCTCGTGAAAGGCCAGGGACTCCCCTTCGATCCGGTCACGGCCTTGCCCGCTTTGGGCGCGCTCGCGTCCCTCTTCCACGGAGACGTCAAGCAGAATCGTCAGGTGAGGCCACAGGCCTTCGGTGGCGACGGTGTGGAGTTGGTGCAACGTTTCCCACGCCATCCCGCGGCCGCCGCCCTGATACGCCGTGGTGCTGTCCACAAAGCGGTCACAAAGAACGACGCGGCCCGCCTCCAAAGCCGGGCGGATGCGCTCGCTCACGTGCTGGGCGCGGGCGGCCTCGTACAAGAGCAGTTCAGCCGTGGGCGTCATGGCGGTGTGGGCGGGATCAAGGAGCACCGCGCGGACCGCCTCGGCGATGGGCGTGCCGCCAGGCTCGCGGGTGGTCTCCACAGGATATCCGGTTTGGGTGAGATGGCGGCTCAGGCAACCGAGTTGAGTCGTCTTGCCACAGCCTTCGACGCCCTCGATGGTGATAAAGACACCCTTCACTCGTCCGCCAGCTCCCGCCGCATGCGGCGGCCCTCGTCGAAGAAAGCCATGAGGGCCTCTTCATCCTTGTCTCGCACCGCCGCGCGCACCGCCGCCAGCAGGGGCTCCAACTCGGCCAGAGCCTCTTCGATGGCGGGGCCATTGGTCAAACAAATGTCGCGCCAGATTTCGGGCCGCCCCCCAGCGATTCGCGTCGTGTCGCGGAAGCCCGGCCCAATCAAGGGTTTGCTTTCGGAACCGGCGCGCCCGGCCACCACGGCGAGCGCGGCGGCGGCTATGTGCGGCAAATGACTGGTCCGGGCGACCAGCGCGTCGTGAACGGAGGGCTCCAATTCCACCACGCGGGAGCCCACGGCCTCCCAGAGGGCGCACACCGCGCGTTGCGCTTCCGGGTCGAGGCCTTCGCCTCTTTCGACGACGGCGACCCGGCCCTCGTAAAGCTCCGGATCGGCGTGTTCGGCCCCAAACTTCTCGCTCCCCGCCATGGGGTGACTGCCCACGAAACGCCGGTCCGTGTCCCAACGCTTTGCCGCATGCGCGCAGATGTCCGCCTTGGTGCTGGCTACGTCCGTGATGACGGCTTCCGGCGGGCAGGCAGGGGCGATCTCGTCGAGCTTGTCCTTCACCATGGCGGCGGGCGTGCAAATAACCACGAGATTGGCCCCTTCCACACTCTCACGAGCGTCAAGAAAAGCGGCGTCTATGGCCTTGCGCTCCAGCGCCGCATCAAGGGAAGTCTGGCGATGCCCCGCCCCATGGATGCGGCGCGCTAGCCCGCGTTGCTTGAGCGCCAGGCCCAGCGACCCGCCCAACAGCCCCGCGCCAACAATGGCCACGGTATCGAACCAGGGTTTCATACCGCGGCCGCGCGGGCCGTTTCCAAGGCTTCGGGCAAGGTGAACGCGCCGAGATACAGCGCCCGCCCCACAATAGCCTCGTCCACCCCCACCGTTTGCAGGGCCGCGAGTTGGCGGATGTTCTCCAGGGAGGAAATGCCGCCGGACGCCGTCACGGGGATGGACACAGCTTCCGCCACACGGCGCGTGGCTTCAATATTGGGGCCCTTCATCATGCCGTCGCTCTTGATGTCTGTGTAGATAATGCGCGCGGCGCCCGCGGCTTCCATCTCCCGCGCGAAGGCTACGGCGTCTGTCTGGGTTACGTCGAGCCAACCGTTAAGCGCCACCCATCCGTCCCGCGCGTCGATTCCGACCACCACGCGGCCACGATACAGCTTCGCCGCCCGTTGGACAAAGGCCGGATCACGGTAGGCGATCGTCCCGAGAATGGCCCGGCTGGCCCCCGCGGAGAACGTGCTCTCCAGCGCCGTCATGTCCCGAATGCCGCCCCCCACTTCGTAGGGGATGCCCTCCCGCGCCAATTGACGCAAATAGCCGTCGATGCACAGATAGCCCGCCTTGGCGCCATCTAGGTCCACGATGTGCACCAACTCCGCCCCTTGCTTATGCCACACACGGGCCTGGGCTATGGGATCTTGCGAGAACACCGTTTCTTGGCCATAGTCGCCTTGAACCAAGTTCACGCATAGTCCGCCGCGAATGTCGACGGCCGGTACGATTCGCATGGTCACGGCGCCGCGTTCAACTGAGCCTTGGCCACGGCCACCAGCTCGTTGAAGCGCTCCTGATCCCGCACGGCGATGTCGGCCAAGACCTTGCGGTTCAAATCAATCTCGGCCAGCTTCAACCCGCGGATGAACTGGCTGTAACTCAAGCCGGCCGCCCGGGAGGCGGCATTGATTCGCGCGATCCATAGCTTACGGAAATCGCGCTTTCGAACCCTGCGATCACGGTAGGCGTATTGCTCCGCCTTGAATACCGCATCCCGCGCGCTCGTCATCAAGCGATGCCGGCTGCCCCGGTAGCCCGAGGCTCGCTCTAAATACTTTTTTCGGCGTTGCCGGGAGGCCGGCGCATTGGTTGCTCGTGGCATGGTAATGCTCCCTTCCGCACCCTGTATTGATTATGACGGATGCGAGGTCAGGCGAGTCCGGGGAAAGCCGTACGGAATACGCGCGCCGCCTTTTGGGGCCAGGCGCTCGCGAATGCCGTGAAAACGAGGCCCGGATCGCGTTGCGGTTACACAGAGGGGGCGTGGCGACAACCCACGCAATGCGCGTTCAACTGTAAGGAAGGAGAATCCGAACGCGCCTCAGGTTCGTCTTATCAATGTAATCGGGCCGCCGAAGCTTCCGCCGCCGCTTCGAAGTTTTCGACGTGAGCAAGTGGCGCCCAAAGGCCTTATAGTACTTGAACTTACCCGACTTCGTCCGCTTGAACCGCTTCTGCGCCGATTTGTTGGTCTTTATTTTGGGCATGGACTCCTCTCCTGCGATAAAGACAAAAAGGCCCCTTTTTGTCCACTTAAGCATCAAACCGTTAGAAGGTCTTCGCTCCGGCCTAAAGCCGGCGTATGTATCTTGACGCAGCGCAGGGGCAAACTACTTACTAGCGCCCTTGGGCGAAAGCACCAAACTCATTTGGCGCCCCTCCAATCTGCACCGCTTTGGATCAACTTCACTGCCGATGAGATCCTGCACATCGTTGACCACCCGCTGGATGATCTCCTGACCAAACTCGGGATGAGCCATCTCACGGCCCCGAAACATGATGGTCACTTTCACCTTGTTCCCCGCGCTCAAAAAATCCCGCACGTGCTGCGTCTTATAGTCGAAGTCGTGCCCATCGATCTTTGGCCGGTACTTCACTTCCTTGACCGTAACCGTATGCTGGTTTTTCTTGGATTCCTTGGTCCGCTTGCTTTGCTGATACCGGTACTTGCCGTAATCCATGATCCGGCAGACCGGCGGACTCGCATTCGGCGCCACTTCGACAAGGTCCAATCCCCGTTCATTGGCGGTACGCAGACCATCCTCCGGGCTCATGATGCCGAGCTGATTGCCTTCCTCATCGACGATACGCACCTGACGGGCGCGTATCATTTCGTTGACCCGCGTCCGCTGTTCGGATGCCTTGGCGATAGGTATACCCTCCTGGAAAACCTGACGACACTGTACGCACGGCGTTCACCCGGGGCGCCGCCCCCGGGCCGCCAAACAAAAAAAGCGGCCGCAGAAGCTGCCAGTCTGCGGCCGCGGGCTCCAAAAAAACGGATCTCCGCCCCTTCCGAATTGGAAACCTTGACTGGCTGGCCCTATCACCGCCGCAAGGTGAGAAGCTGGCGCTTCTGCTTTTGCGACACTCCTTATATCACAGGGGCATCCATATTGTCAAAGAAATGAGCCTCTTCGCCTCCCCAATCGTTTCGCCATCCATGACCAAGCCCGTTTCTATTCCACGTTTTCAAGCACCCCTGCGCCCGGATCAATGCGGAACACATCCTTTTCGCAACGAAACACGAAATGTGAGCCGTTCCATCCCGCGGGCTCAATTCGCGCCCCCGCAACGTCATCCGGCAAGTCCACATCCGCCCCTTGGGATCCCACTTCCAGACCGTATTCAGTCACGTAGTCGCGCCGCTCAGTGGTATCCACTAAGCGCAAAAAATCCCCTGGACCAGGCGTTCGTTCCAGGAAGGCCACATACTTCCCATCCGCCCGCCAACCCGCCAGCTCCGCCTCGCCCGCGTATTGAAAAGCGACGGGCCTCACGTCGCCGGCGCGCGGGTCATAGAGCCATCCCATCTCATGCGAGCCGTTCGTTGTGCGTATAGCCAGCAGGCCTCCATCCGGGGAAGGTTGTACATCCTTTATAGTCCCGGCCCCGCGGAATGCGGCATGCGCCGACACGTTTACCGGAGAAGGAAAATCGGCCACCACCAGATAGGTTATGCCGTCTCCGTCATGAATCCGTTCAGCGTCCCATTCCGCCGCCGAGAGGTCAGGGCCACTCCCCACTTTCGCCGGTCCTGGGTGTTCGTCCCCGCTGGCTCCGCCGGGAATACGGACATTGCTTGCGGTAGTTTCACACCCAAGGAGCATGATTAACACAAATAGATACAAGAGAGAGACATAACTACTCAGAACGTGTATTATGGGTCTCACGGTGGCTAGGTCCCCTAGGTTTCGTGGCAAATCCAGTCCTTTAGTACCATAACACCCGCTCGTTCCGCAAGGGAGGGGTGAGAACTTCGGGCGCCGGGTGAGGGATTCATCATGCCGTAGCACGCCCCTTTTGGACTGGGCGCGATATCGGCGCCACAGCCTCACCCGAGGGGTGAGCGTGGCATTGTATTTCAAACGCGGACAACACGGACTTCCTGAGGCTTGGGCTGAGTGGTCTGGCGCCTAGGGGGGAGAAGCCTGCTTGATCCATTTGATAAATGGTGATAGGTTGCTTATTGGCTGCGGCTCTAGTCCGCCGTGGCGCGTTCGGCGCGCCATGGAGCGTGTCTCAAGAGGGGCATTGGTATCAACTATCTGGAAGTGCGGGGCTGGTCATCAGCGAAGGCAGGGGGCGAACAGGAATGAGAATACTACCTTTAAAGCAACAAAGTTTGTGGGTCTCCGCCACTTTGGTCTTGACGGCCTTCTTATGTGGAGGGCTTAGTGTCGCCGCGCAGGAGGCGAACGAACCCCTCCGGATCCTCCACCTCACAGGGGGCGGCTGGCATGACTACGAGAGGCAACAACACATTCTCTCGAACGGCGTGGAGGAACGAATCAACGCGACGGTGGATATCCGCTTTACGGACGCGCCCGAGGAGGATCTACAGAATCACGATTGGATTGAGGGCTACGACGCCGTGCTGCACAATCATGGCTGGAGTTACCTGGAACCAGACGTGCAAGCCCGGATGGCGCGCGCCGTTTCAAACGCCCATGCGGAAGCGGAGGTAGGAGCGGTGCTCCTTCACAACACCATGGCCACTTTTCGGGACGCGCCCGAATGGTTCGAGTTCACGGGCGTGGACATGTACCACCATGAACCTCAATACCCCTTCACCGTGCTGAACTTTCGCGAAGACCATCCGCTTATGGCGGATTTCGGAACCGAATGGGAGACGCCAGCCGGGGAGCTGTACAACATCAATCGGGTTTTGCCCGGCACATCCCCCCTCGCGATCGCTTACGGCCGCGAACGCTCCCATGAGTATGAGTGCGTGATTTGGACAAGCGAGTATGAAAGCATCCCCATATTCGCCACAACCATCGGCCATCACAATGAAACCATGGAAGAGCCCGTTTATTTGGACCTTGTGGCGCGGGGCATCTTGCACGTGACCGGTAAATTGGGAGACGATGGCCAGCCCCTGGAAGGGTACGGCGGTGAATAGCAAGGATGGAACAGGAGTCCTAACAACAAAGGCCTGACTTTGGACAACCGGGAAAGCGATGGGCTTCCCGGCTTACGTGCGGCGCGCCACCTTGACAATACGGGACGCGCCCAACCCATATAAAGGAGGAAGGCAAATGCGGCGCCGTTTAGCAGCAGCGCTGGCCCTTGCGGGCCTTGTACTGGCAAGCAGCGCGTCCCATGCGGAAGAGAAGAAGGTCGTATTCGTCGCGGGCGCGCGGAGCCACGGCTACGGCGCGCACGAGCACAACGCTGGATGCCTCCTGCTCAGTGACTTGCTCAATGAACACCATGAAGGTATCATTTCGGAGGTATACCCCAATGGGGGGCCGGAAGACCCCGGCGTTTTCGAGGAGGCCGACTCAATCGTCATTTTCGCTGACGGTGGCGGCGGCCATCCCGCTCTGCCCCATCTCGACCAACTCGCCGAGTTGATGGATGAAGGGGTTGGACTTGTGGTGATTCACTGGGCCACGGGCATTCCACCCGATGAGGCGGGTGATGAGTGGCTGGCGTGGGTAGGCGGCAACAAAGAGCCCCATTGGTCCGTCAATCCGCACTGGGTGATAACGGACCCCGAATTGAGTGATCATCCGATCAACAACGGTGTCGAGCCCTACACGATTGACGATGAATGGTATTACCATATGCGGTTTCGTGAAAACATGGAAGGCATCACGCCCATAACGAGCGATCATCCGCCCGAGGAGACGCTGGACCGCGAGGATGGCTTCTATAGCGGCAACCCGCACGTTCGAGAGGCCGTCCTGGAACGGGGTGAGATTCAGCATGTGGCCTGGGCGTCGGAACGCGAGAACGGCGGCCGGGGCTTTGGATTCACGGGCGCGCATTGGCATTGGAACTGGGGCCACCCCATGTTCCGCCGCCAGGTGCTCAACGCCATCGCATGGACCGCCCACGCCGAAATCCCGGAAGGCGGCCTCCCTGCCGGCGAAGTCACCATGGAAGACCTCTTGGCCAACCAAGACTACGACATGCCAGACGACTTCGACTTGGAACGCTGGGAGAATCTTGTAAACGAATGGAACGAAACATTCGAAGAGTAACCACGGCGACACAACAAAGGAGAGCGACAGTATGCGACACAGTCTAGCAGCGGCAATGACCCTTGGCGCCCTTGCGGCCCTCGTACTGGGAAGCAGCGCGTCTTACGCGCAAGAACAGAAGGTGGTGTTCGTGGCGGGTACCCCCAGCCACGGCTACGGCGCGCACGAGCACAACGCGGGGTGTCTCCTGCTCAGCGACTTACTCAACGAGCATGAAGGCGTCACCTCGGTGGTCCACCAAAATGGGTGGCCCGATGACCCGGACGCCTTCGACGGCGCGGACGCCATCGTGATTTACGCCGACGGCGGCGGCGGCCATCCGGCGCTGCCTCATCTCGATGAACTCGAGCAGATGATCGAGGACGGGATCGGCTTCGTGATCATGCACTGGGCCTTTCCCTCGGGCGAAGCGGATGACGAGTGGGTGCAATGGCTCGGCGGAAACAAGGAGCCCCATTGGTCCGTGAATCCGTTCTGGACGATTGACGATCCCGAGCTGGCCGATCACCCCATCACCAACGGCATCGAACCCTATACGCTCGAGGACGAGTGGTACTATCACATGCGTTTTCGCGAGAACATGGAAGGGGTCACGCCGATTATGAGCGACCATCCACCCGAAGAGACTTTGGAAAGGGATGACGGCCCCTTCAGTAACAACCCGCACGTGCGGGAAGCGGTCCTGGAACGGGGCGAGATCCAGCATGTGGCCTGGGCGTATGAGCGCGAGGATGGCGGCCGGAGCTTTGGGTTCACCGGCGGCCACTGGCATTGGAACTGGGGGCATCCCATGTTCCGGGGACTCGTGCTGAACGCCATCGCCTGGACCGCCGGCGCCGACATCCCGGAAGATGGCCTCCCCGTCGGCGACGTCACCATGGAAGACCTCCTGGAGAACCAGGATTACGACATGCCCGATGACTACGACTTGGAGCGTTGGGAGAATCTCGTGAATGAATGGCGCGAGGAATATGGCGAGTAATTGACGGGCCGCGGTGATGATGGTCTTGTTCTTTTGAAGAAGGCCGATACTCAAGAAGCGCTGACTGAACGGAGCCGGTTACCGAAGCAGCTGGCTCCGTTCAGCGGTCTCAAACAGCTTGCGCCTCCCCCCCTCGCGCAACCGTTACGACAGGCCAGATTCTCCTTCCTAGAGATGCTTCTTTGCTTCCCAATAAACACGCCCAATCGTCTTCTTTCCGGGCAAACCGGGATACATGCCAAATTGGCACACCTGTTAGCACTCAAGGCCAAGGAGTGCTACTACTGTGCCAATTTGGCATATCTCTTCTCCAGGATAACCTCGTCAAGCTCGAACAGTTTGCCATTTAGGCACACACGCCCGCCGTCCCACCCACACACATCGCTGTAAAGCCTTGTGTGACAAGCACTTACGATACCGCCCCAGAATTGGCACGCAGGTTGCTACTCAATTACCAGCGGAGGGAGTCGAGGCTGTACAGGCCCGCTTTCCGCCCCGTTCTCCTCCATCGTGTAGGGGAGGCGGGTTCGCGTCTGTCTTTGATTCCAGGCGTATGCGCCTTCACAGGCGCGGAGACAGTCTATGTAGGTTAAGCGAATTTCGAGATAGTACACCAATGGTACTGGTAACAAGGGAGAATGGATCATGAAAGTCAAACCACTTGCAAACCGTATTCTAGTCAAGCGCGAGGAAGTTGATGAACAGGTGCGTGGCGGGATCATCATTCCCGATACGGCCAAGGAAAAGCCCCAGGAAGCCAAGGTCATCGAGGTGGGGCCGGGCCGTCTTGACGAGGACGGAAAGCGCGTCGAACTGGAAGTAAAGAAGGGTGATCGCGTGCTTATTGGCAAGTACGCGGGCACGGAAGTGAAGCTCGACGGCGAGGATCATCTGATTCTGCGTGAAGACGATGTACTGGCCGTCATTGAAAACTAACAACCCTACGGTATAGGGAGGTGATTCCAACATGAGCGCGAAACAAATTGAATTTGGTGAAGAAGCGCGCCGGGGGGTACTCTCCGGAGTAAGCAAGCTTAGCCGCGCGGTGAAATCGACGTTGGGTCCCAGGGGCCGCAATGTTGTGCTGGACAAGAAGTGGGGTTCGCCCACCGTGACCAAGGACGGCGTCACGGTGGCGAAAGAGATCCAGCTCGAGGACAAGTACGAGAACATGGGCGCCCAGATGGTGAAGGAAGTGGCGTCCAAGACCTCGGACGTGGCGGGCGATGGCACGACCACGGCGACGGTGCTGGCGGAGGCCATCTTCCGTAACGGGCTTCGCAACGTCACGGCCGGCGCCAGCCCGATGGCCCTCAAGCGGGGGATCGACAAGGCGGTGGACGCCGTGGTGGAGGCGTTGGCCAATCTGAGCAAGCAGGTCAAGGATGACAACGACATCATCCGTCAGGTGGCGACCATCTCGGCCAACTCAGACGAGGAGATTGGCGGCATCATCGCCGACGCGATGAACAAGGTCGGCAACGACGGCACCATCACCGTGGAAGAAGCCAAGGGCATCGAAACCACGTTGGACGTCGTGGAAGGGATGCAGTTCGATCGGGGTTATCTCTCCCCCTATTTCGTTACGGATAACGAGAACATGGAAGCCGTCCTTGAGGACGCGTATGTGCTCATCCACGAGAAGAAGATCTCGGCGATCAACAATTTGCTGCCCTTGCTTGAGCAAATCGCCAAGAATGGCAAGCCGTTGCTGATCATTGCGGAGGATATCGAAGGCGAGGCCCTGGCGACGCTCGTGGTGAACAAGATTCGGGGAACCTTCCAGGCGGTCGCGGTTAAGGCGCCCGGGTTCGGCGACCGGCGCAAAGCCATGCTTCAAGACATTGCCACGCTTACAGGCGGACGCGCGGTGACCGAGGACTTGGGTATGTCGCTTGAGAACGTGCAACTCGCGGATCTCGGCCGGGCCAAGCGCGTCGTGGTGGACAAGGATAGCACCACCATCGTCGAGGGCGCTGGGTCGAGCCAAGACATCATGGGGCGGATCAACCTGCTCCGGCGCCAAATCGAAGAGACCACCTCGGATTATGACCGCGAGAAGTTGCAGGAGCGGCTGGCGAAGCTCGCGGGCGGCGTGGCGGTGATCAACGTCGGCGCGGCCACCGAAATCGAGATGAAAGAGAAGAAAGCTCGCGTTGAGGACGCCCTGCACGCCACCCGCGCGGCCATTGAGGAAGGCATTGTGCCCGGCGGCGGCGTGGCCCTGTTGCGGTGTGAGGATGCCCCGGGCAAACTTGAACTTGAAGGCGACCAAGCGATCGGGGCCGCGCTGGTGGCCCGGGCGCTTCAAGAGCCGCTGCGCCAAATCGCTAACAATGCGGGCGAAGAAGGCTCGATGGTGGTCCAGAACGTCAAGAACAAGAAGGGCAACACGGGCTACAACGCCGCCACTGGCGAGTATGAAGACTTGCTGAAGGCGGGCGTTATCGACCCCACGAAGGTGGTGCGCACGGCTTTGCAGAACGCCTCAAGCGTGGCGGGCCTGTTGTTGACCACCGAAGTGCTCATCGCCGAACTGCCGGAGTCGAAAGACGCCAAGGGCGCCGGCGCTGGCGGCGGGATGGGCGACATGTACTAACCCGCTCCATAGTCCCCTCCTCGTTCCACTCGTGGCCCCGGCGGCAGCCAAACGCACCGCCGGGGCCACTGTATTCGCGCCCAATAATGCTTGTGTTTTTTCCTGCTTAACAGACAGACCATGCCAAGCTGGGCCGGCGCAAAAAGAATTTGCGGGCTGAAAACAGCCCGCAAACAAAGGAGGAGACCTACCACGGAAGAGACTTGCACACCTGAGAAATCCACTTGCTCCTCAAGCGCTAAAGGATACGCTACACGCTTACTCGCCTCCCAATGTGCGTTTGATCTTCTCCATGAACCGCTTGTGCAGCGGATAACTAGCTGAACTCGTGGTTTCTTCGAACTGCTTGAGAAGATCTCGCTGTTCACGCGACAGCTTTGTCGGGGTCTCCACTTGCACTTTTACGTACAAGTCGCCTTTGTGATACCCGCGCAAATCGGGCATTCCCTGACCACGCAGGCGGAACATCGTGCCGGACTGCGTGCCCGCCGGCACTTTCAACTCGGCCTCTCCTTTAAGCGTGGGGACTCGTATGGTCGCGCCCAACGCGGCTTGGGCAAAGCTGATCGGCGCCTCGCAGATGAGGTCGTTGTTCTGGCGCTCAAAAACCTCATGCGGCTCCACTTCCACCAAGATGTAGAGATCGCCGCGGGGTCCGCCGCCATCGCCAGCTTCGCCTTCATTGGGCACCCGTAGACGCGAGCCGGTGTCCACCCCGGCCGGAATATCCACCGAAATCTCGCGCTCCGCCGCCATCTTGCCGGCGCCTTTGCAACGCTTACAAGGCTTAGACACCACACGCCCCGCGCCGCGGCATTTCGGGCAGGTCTGGCTTACGCTGAAAAAGCCTTGCGCGCGGCGGATCTGGCCCGCTCCGCCACAATCCGGGCAGCGTTGCGGCTCGGATCCCGGGGCCGCTCCCGAACCGTTGCACTCGCTGCACGCCTCGCGGCGATTAACCTGTATGTCCTTCTTGACGCCAAAAGCAGCCTCGCGCAGGGATATTCGGAGCCGGACCTCCAGGTCCCTGCCACGAGCCGGACCGCCCCGCCTCCGTCCCGCCCCGCCGCGGCCAAACAGGACATCAAAGAGATCCTCGAAAGACTCGCCTTCGCCAAAGTCCGCGCCTTGGCCGCCAAACCCGGCGAAATCGCGTGGGTCGAAGCCAGCCGAACCGCCGCCGCCGAAGGGACTTCCTCCCTCGCCATAGCGGTCGTATTCGGCGCGTTTCTTGGGATTCTTGAGGACGTCGTACGCCTCGTTAATCTCCTTGAGCTTGTCCTCGTCTTGCTTGTTCCCGCCGGTCTTGTCGGGATGATACTTATGGGCCAGCTTCAGGTAGGCTTTCCGTATCTCCTCCGGCGAGGCGTCTCTGGATACGCCAAGTATCTCGTAGTAGTCTTTTTGCTTAGGCATCCGCTCCGCCTACGGCTTCCGGTTGGCTCGGGCGCGCCGGTTGAACGCGCCCAAGCGCCTCCAGTTATTTCTCTTCTTGATCATCATCCACAACAGTGAAATCAGCGTCGACGGGCCCTTCGCCGCTAGATTCCTGCGCGCCGCCGGCCTGTTGCTGGCCGTCTCCGCCACCAGCGTCCGTGGCGTCGGCGCTCGCTCCCGCCGCGGCGTACATGGCCTCGGCCAATTTGTGCGACGTGCTCTGCACTTTCTCCATGGCCGATTGGATGGCCTGTTTGTCCTCGCCATCCTTCACGTTGCGCAGCTCCTCAAGGGCATCCTGCAACGCTTGCTTATCTTGCTCGTTCATCTTGTCGCCGTTTTCGTTCAGCGACTTCTCGGTAGAGTACAGGAGCTGATCGGCGTTGTTTCGAAGTTCGATAAGTTCACGCCGTTCCTTATCCTCCTCTTCGTGTTCCTGCGCTTCATGGACCATCCGCTGGATCTCGTCCTCGTTCAAGCCGCTGGAGGATTCAATGCGGATCTTCTGCTCTTTGTTCGTGGCCAAGTCTTTCGCGGACACGTGAAGGATGCCGTTCGCGTCGATATCAAATGTTACCTCGACCTGAGGAACACCGCGCGGCGCCGGCGGTATGCCCTCCAAGGTAAAGTTGCCCAAGCTGCGGTTATCCTTGGCGAGTTCCCGTTCACCTTGCAACACATGAATGGTCACGGCGGTCTGGTTGTCGGCGGCCGTCGAGAAAATCTGCCGCTTGGTCACGGGGATCGTCGTGTTACGCTCGATGAGTTTGGTGCTCACGCCGCCCAATGTTTCGATGCCTAGCGAGAGGGGCGTGACGTCAAGCAACAGCACGTCTTTCACGTCGCCGGAAAGCACGCCGCCTTGGATGGCCGCGCCAATGGCCACCACCTCGTCCGGGTTGACGCCGCGATGGGGGTCCCGGCCAAAGAGTTCCTTCACCAGCTCGATGACCGCCGGCATGCGAGTCTGCCCGCCCACCAAAATGACCTCGTCGATATCGTTCTTGGACAAACCGGCGTCTTCCAACGCTTGCTGACACGGCCCCTTGGTCCGTTGCAGCAGATCATCGCAAAGCTGCTCGACCTTGGCTCGCGTCAGCGTATAGTTCATATGCTTTGGCCCGGCGGAATCGGCGGTAATGAACGGCAGATTCACATCTGTCTGCATTGTCGTCGAAAGCTCGCACTTGGCTTTCTCCGCCGCTTCCTTCAAGCGTTGCAAGGCCATGTGATCTTTACGAAGATCAATGCCCTGATCCTTCATGAACGAGTCGGCAAGCCAATCAATGATGCGTTGGTCAAAGTCGTCGCCACCCAGATGGCCGTCGCCTTGGCTGGCCAACACCTCGAAGCTGTCATCGCCAATCGACAGCAACGATATATCGAACGTGCCGCCGCCCAAGTCATAGACGGCCACTTTCTCGTCCTTCTTCTTATCCAGGCCATAGGCGAGCGCCGCGGCCGTGGGCTCGTTGATGATACGCAACACCTCAAGGCCAGCAATACGGCCGGCGTCCTTCGTGGCCTGACGCTGGGAGTCGTTGAAATACGCGGGCACCGTAATAACGGCCTGCGTTACCTCCTCCCCGAGATAGTTCTCGGCGGTTTCCTTCATTTTCTGAAGGATCATGGCCGAAATCTCCGGCGGACGATAGGTGCGGCCTTGCACCTCAATCTCGCAATCGCCATTCTGACTTTCCCGAACGGTATAGGGAACGGTGCGCTCTTCGTCGCTCACTTCGTTATAGCGCCGTCCCATGAATCGCTTGATCGAGAAAATGGTGTTTTGAGAATTGGTTATCGCCTGACGTTTGGCGACACCCCCCACCAGCCGTTCGCCCTCTTTGCTGAAGGCCACGACCGATGGCGTGGTCCGGTTACCCTCGGCGTTCGCGATAACCTTTCCATCATCGCCTTCCATGACAGCGACACAGGAATTGGTCGTGCCAAGGTCAATTCCGATTACTTTACCCATGCTATCTATACCTCCATGCACATTATCGATGCGGCGAGCGTGGTTGAGTGAAAATCGATTAGAATTCCGTTATTGCTCACCAATACATACAGTGAACTCCCAACGGCGATACCTTTAAATGGGGTCCGAACGGCCCCATGACCCGCTTTCGCGAATAAACCGCCCAGCCTTCAGGTCCAAGCACGGCATCTATGCGCCGCGCCCGTGGGCGGAATCATCCATGTTAGCATTTGAACCGGGGGTTTCGTCCAACTCTTCTGCCTGTTGCGGCTCTGTTCCTTCGCTAGCGTCTTGAGACTCCGCCTCATCTTTAGCTGTTCCCTGGCTCACGATCACCTTAGCGGGCCGTATAACCCGGTCGGACAGGCGGTATCCCTTCTGAAAAGTCTGAAGCACGTGGCCTTCTGGAACTTCATCGGAAGGGGCCTGCATGAGCGCCTCATGCACATTTGGGTCAAAGGCGACGCCCTTGCTCTCGACCGTTTCGAGACCGTGGCGGGTCAAGGCGTCATACAGCTGATTTTGAACCATCTGCACGCCTTCTGTCAGCCCCTCGGTATTCTCTTTCCCATGCTCAAGCGCCAGCTCAAGGTTGTCAAGTATAGGCAGAAGATCGCGAACCAAGGCTTCCGTGGCCATCTTCTTGTTCTGCTCGGCCTCGCGGGCAAGGCGCTTGCGGTAGTTGTCGAACTCCGCCCGGGTGCGGAGGACCTGGTCCTTTAAAGAATCACGTTCCTCCAGCAGCGCTTCCCGTTCCTCTTCCAAGGCCTGCTTCTGGGCGAGCACCGCGCGATACGCCTCGGCCTCGCCGGAAGAGAAATCCTCGTCATCCACCGGCTCACCCCGAATGTATTCGGTATCATCGCTGTGAGGCATTTCCTCACCGCTCAGCGGGGTTTGCGCATTGGCGTCCCCCGCCTCGCTTTCCCTGCTTTCCGCCGAAGCCTCTGGCTCCTCGGAATAGGGCTCCTCTTCCCGAGGTCCCTGATGGTTATCGTTGTCTTCTTTCCAGTGCTTTCTCATAGGATCCATGTCGCGTCTTTGTGCAAGGCCCCCTAAACAAGGCCTGTTCGCGGCTCGGTTGTTGGCGCTCTTGGCGACAAGTGGTTAACCCGCCAGCCGGGTCAGAAGCCGGCTGAGAGAACCGGCCGTGTAGCCCACGAGAGGCGTCAATCGCCAATAAGGCATGCGCCGCGGACCAACCACACCAAGAATACCCACTATTTGTCCCCCCACCATATAGGGGGAAGCCACCACGCTGATCTCTTCCATGCCCTCCGACTCCATTTCAGAGCCCAGAACAACCGAAAAGCGGGGCGGCTCGTCCGTGAGCAAGCGGCCACGCAACACCTCGATGAAGTGCTCTCGCCTTTCCAACAGCGTTAAGATAGCGCGCGCCTTGCTCACATCATGAAACTCGGGCTGCTCAAATAACTGGATAGTTCCTTCCAGAAACACTTGCGCCGACCGGTGAGGCGGCATTAGGCCAAGCACGCGGACTGCCGTCTCCGCCACCCGCCGTTCCTCGTCCTGCGAAACCTCGAGGCGCCGGCTTATGGCCCGTCCCATCTGCTCAAACGTCACCCCTTGACCTAATTCATTGAGAAACTGATTGAGTTTCTCCAAGATCTCCCGGGGCAACGGCTCATCCAGGACGATCAGCATGGTGCGCACGCCGCCGTAATTGTCCGCCACCACCATGGCGAGGCGCCATTCCGTAATGGCCGCCAGCTCAATGTGACGGATGACGGCATTCGTATCGTCTGGCGCTTCCACAATGCCGGGATGATGCGAAATCAACGCCAGGAGTTGGCTCGTGTGCCGGATGACCTCCTGCGCGTCCCTCACCATCTCCGACAATTCGCCGTCGATCTGCTCTTGTTCTTGCGGCGAGGGCGGCTGCACGGGCATGAGGAAATTCAGGTAATACCGATACCCACGGTCCGTGGGTACGCGCCCGGAACTCGTATGGAGCTGCTCCAGATAGCCTCGCTCCTCCAAATCCGCCATCACATTGCGCACCGTGGCGGCGCTGACGCCGAGTCCATACCGCTTGACGATGGACCGCGACCCCACCGCTTCCGCCGTGGTCACATACGTGTGTATGACGGCGTGGAGGATGGTCTCCTCACGCTCCGAGAGCCTACGGTGTCCAGTCATTGCATCCTCGCTTTAGCACTCTCGAGTATTGAGTGCTAAGAACCATCCCGAGTGTAGCACAGCAGCCCAGAGCTGTCAAGAAACCATTCCGCCCTGTTACACAGCGTGCGTATAAACTCGCTCGCTCCCGGGCCGCTGTATCAGGCTTGCTTTTTGAGGGCCACACGCGAAACAATGGGCGTTATCCCACTCCATGGACAAGCCCACCGCCTTGGTTGCGCGGGAGGCAAAGAAGCCACATAAGAAAACAGGAGGGTTATTCTTCATGGTGACAGCGTTTATCTTGGTCAACGCCCGGCGGGACGCGGTCAACGAGACTGCTCAAGACCTGCTGCATTTGTCCGGTGTAACCGAAGTGTATTCGACGGCCGGCGAATGGGATTTGATTAGTGTGGTCCGGGTCAAGACCAATGACGAGTTGGCTGAATTGGTGACAAATCACATGTTGAAGCTTGAAGGCATCGTGAAGACGCAAACGGTCATCGCGTTCCGGGCTTATAGCGAATACGATCTGGAACGGATGTTTGGGCTTGGACTCGAGGAGTAACCTAGAAGGAGAACAGCTATGTACACGAACTTTCTGCGGCCATGGTGGACAATCATGGCGGTCTGCGCGCTGCTGGCGATGGGCGTCTCGTATAACGCGGCCGCGCAAGATGATCCCGCGGAGCAAGTCCGGCAGGCGCTTGAAGAATCAGTGGAGGCCCATCCCCGGCTATTCTTCAGCGCGAAGGAAGCGGAGCAAATCCGGGAGCGGCTTGATTCCGATCCCTTGCTGGGCGAGGCGTGGTCCGTGCTCCGTAATCAAGCGGACGCCATGCTCGACCTGGATCCCGTCGAGCGGGAGCAAGTCGGCCGGCGTTTGCTTGGCGTGTCGCGTACGGCCTTAAAACGCGTGAGCTACCTCGCCTTCGCGTATCGTATGACCGGCGAGGAAGCCTATCTCGAGAAGGCGGAGGAGGAAATGCTCGCGGCGGCGGGCTTTAGCGACTGGAATCCCAGTCATTTCTTGGATGTGGGCGAAATGACCGCCGCCCTCGCGATTGGTTACGACTGGCTTTACGACGAGTTGAGTTCCGAGAGCCGGGAAACCATCCGCGAGGCGATCGTGGATAAGGGGCTCCAGACCTCGTTCGACGAGGCAGGCTCGTGGGTCGACGGGACAAACAACTGGTCCCCCGTCTGCCATGGCGGGCTGACCATGGGCGCATTGGCGGTAATGGAGGATGAACCGGAACTCGCCGAGGACGTGATCGTGCGCGCCATGGAAAACATCCACCGGCCCATGGACGCCTACGGTCCAAACGGCGGGTATCCGGAAGGGCCGGGGTACTGGAGTTATGGCACAAGTTTCAACGTGCTGTTCATGGACGCGCTCGCGTCGGCCCTGGGAACGGACTTCGGGCTCGGTGAGCACGAGCGCTTCATGGCGTCCTCGTCGTACTATCTCCACATGCACGGGCCGACATTGGGCTACTTTAACTACAGCGATAACAGCGAATCCTCGTCGGTGAATCCGCCCATGTACTGGTTCGCCCGCAACTTGGACGAACCCAGTCTCTTATGGATGGAGCAGCGCAAGCTGGCGGAATTCGTCGAGACCACGCCGTCGGGGACGGGTTCGGGCAACCGGCTGTTGCCGTTCTTGCTAATTTGGGCGCCCATGTTTGACGTGATTGAGCCTCCCGATCAGTTGCACTACGTGGATGAGGGGGATCCCCCCGTGGGCGTTCATCGCACCGCATGGGACGAGAACGCTGCGTACATCGGCATCAAGGGCGGTTCGCCGAGCGCCCCCCATGGACAGATGGACGTAGGCTCCTTCGTCATGGACGCTCATGGCGTCCGGTGGGCGGCCGACCTGGGCGTGCAGAGCTACCATTCGATCGAGGCCGAGGGCATGAACCTCTGGGACAGGTCGCAGGACAGCGATCGCTGGACTGTCTTCCGCTTGAACAACCGGAGCAAGAACACCCTGGTGGTCAATGACGAACTCCAGCGGGTGGACGGGACCGCGCCCATCATCGCGTTCTCCGGCGAGCCCCCCATGCCGCACACCATCACCGACATGAGCGAAGTCTACGAAGGCCAGCTCGCCGAGACAGTACGAGGCGCGGCCCTGCTCGAAAACGGGGCGGTGGTGATTCAGGACGAGCTGACGGCTTCGGATGACACCGCCGAAGTGCGCTGGGGCATGGTCACGCGGGCCGATGTCGAGATTACGGACAACAATCAAGCCATCCTCCGCGAAGATGGCGAGGAACTCGGCTTCCACGTCCTCGAAGGCGAGGGGGTCTCGCTCGAGATCTACGACACCGAGACGCCCCCAGAAGAACACGACCACCCGAATCCCGGAACCCGCATGATCGGCTTCACCGTGAATGTCGAACCCGATGCCGAGGCGCGGTTCACGGTGCTGCTGAATCCGGGCGGATTCGCGGAGGATCCGCCGGATATCGAGCCACTGAGTGAGTGGTGACTCATTTCTGGGGGTTGAGGCCGCCCGCTATCGCCGACGGCCTCGCCCCCCTTTTTTCAAAGTATAAACGGGCCCCAACCCATGTTAATGTGGAGCCGGACGCTTGGACAAAGCGTACCGTGAACATACTGTACCATCAGATCCCCCTCGCGCGATGGGGCAAGCTCATTCAAAGGGAGGAGAACTCAATGATGCGCCGAATGGCTCTGGTGATCGTTATCGCCGCGTGTGTGTTGGCCGGCGCGGCTTGGGCAGAGGAACGAACGATCACCCGCTCTGAGTTGCTCGACAAGGTATCCGGCTTCTGGATCGGCCAACTGGTGGGGAACTATCTGGGCTTTCCATTTGAAAACGTGTACGTTGAGGAAGCCCTTCCAGTGCTGGTGGATACGTACTATACGCCGCTCAATGCGGACGGCCTGCGGATTAACCGGGACGACCACCGCGCCTATGTCCCCTATATGTTTACGGCTTTCGATGGCGCCTATAGCGACGACGACACCGACATAGAGTTCGTCACGCTTCACGCCGTGGAAGAGTATGGTCTGGAAATCAATTACGAACAGATGACCAAAGCCTGGAAGACCCACATCAACCGGCGCATATGGGTGGCAAACCGCACAGCGCGCGATTTGATGGATGAGGGGCTGACTCCCCCGGGAACGGGCATGAAAGAGAATAATCCCAACTGGTTCCAGATTGATCCGCAACTGGTTAACGAGATCTGGAGCGCCTTTTATCCGGGCCTTCCCCAAAAAGCGGCCGAACGGGCCGAATGGGGCGCGCGCATCACCAACGATAGCTGGGGCGTGCATCCCACCGTTGTCTACGGGGTGATGATAAGCGAGGCCTTCTTCTCCAGCGACCCATTGCATTTGGTCGAAACCGCTATGAAGTACATTCCTGCTGACGGCCCCTTCCACGAGGGCATGGTTGACCTTTTGGACTGGTACGAGGAGAATCCGGATGACTGGCGTTCGACCCGTCAGAAGCTCCACGACAAGTACTATCGCTACGACGAGGACGGCTACCAGGCTCCCGTATCGGTGGTATCGTCACTCATAAATGGGCTGTGCGGGGTCATGGCGGTGCTCTATGGCGAGGGTGACTTTGAAAAGACCATCGGGATCGCTGTCAGCGCCGGATACGACTGCGACAATCAAGCCGCCACGGCCGGTGGTCTCATCGGCGTCATGCATGGCGCAAGTGTTATCCCCGAGAAGTTTACCCGCGACTGTCTGCCACGCGGCCGTTGGGACAAACCGTTCAACGATGCGTACATCAACTACAGCCGCGATGAACTGCCCATTCACAACACGATCTCCGGCATCGTGGAACGGATCGCCAACATTGCCGAACAGGCCATAGTACAGGAGGGAGGGGCGAAGTTGGAGCAAGACGGAGAGATTGTCTACCGGCTTCCGTAACCATGAACATGATTGGCGAACGTGCTGGGATTTGGGTCATTTATTGCGGCGGTAGAGGAGTTACCGCGAGCGAGTGGCGCTCTACATGCATCCCATCCCGGTACGGCCCCCCTTACGATGCGGCGGCGCCATCCTATCCGGGGCCTGTGGATTCAGTTGGGGTGTCAAGGAGATAAGCGGTGAGCGTCCGCCATTCCCGGAAATCCGGCACAAGCAGATCGGCGCCGGCGTTGATGAGCCGTTCCCGCTTCTCCCAATCCCACCCTTCCCCTTTGGTCTCGTCCGAGGCCACGCCAAGGGCTATGCAGCCGTGGCGCTTGGCGTTTTGCAACTCCACGGGACCGTCGCCAACCACCAACACTTCCTCGCCCTGGAGCTGGTGGTCCTCAAGAATGCGCCGAATGACTTGCTCTTTGTTGTGCGCCTCGCCCGGGCCTTCTTTCGCGCCGTGAATGCCCCCATCGAAGAACGCCGCGGCTCCGAGACGGGCCGCCTCATGCTCCACATCTACGTGGTCCGTGCCGCTGGCGAGATACAATACCGCGCCACGCGCGCGCAACGCGCGCAGGAATTCCAGGCTGCCCCGTACGGTCGCCTGCTCCACGCTTAGCTCGCCCCGATCCAGCCGCTGGAGCCGTTCGCGCACGGGTTTCATAAGGCGCTCGTTATAGATGGCCTTGTAGCCGCGCGCGTCTAGGATTTGCGCCTCGGGGACATGGCCGCGCCGCCGCACCAGTTCGACGAGCCGCTCCATCTGAAGGATGGTGTTCATGCCCGTCGTCTCGTCAATGAGGGCCTGGACCTCTTGTTGGATTTCCGGCGTAACCTCTCCACCGCCCGCGATCATTTCGGCCATCATGGGCGCCATAATCCGCTGCCACCCCTCGCGCAGAAGACTGATGGTCCCATCGAAATCAAACAAGACCCGGCGGAACCGCCCCGGGGAAAAACTCCGCACGAGTTCGGTATTTGCGCCCGCGTCCATGCGCCCGTCCCCCGATTGGCTATTCGCCGTGGTATTGGAGCAGCGTGTGAATGGGAAGGCCTTGGAGTTTGTCGCGTCCGTTTAGGAACGTTAGTTCGATGACGAAAACCGCCTCGACAATTTCGGCGCCCAGTTCCCGGACCAGCTTCGCCATGCCCGCCATGGTGCCGCCCGTGGCGAGGAGGTCGTCCACCAGGACCACCCGATCACCCGCTTCCAGGGAATCCGCATGTATCTGGAACGTCTCCATGCCGTATTCCAGCTCGAACTCCACCGTCAACGTGGCCGCCGGAAGCTTGCCCTTCTTCCGGACCAGCACGAAGGGCAAGCCCATCGCGTAGGCCAAGGGCGCGCCAAACACAAACCCCCGGGCCTCGGCTCCGACGATGGCTCCGAGCTTCTTATCACTGTAACGCTCGGCCCACCCATCGATGATATACCGAAAGGCGTCGCTGTTTTCCAGTAGAGGCGTGATGTCCTTGAACTGAACCCCCGGCTTAGGGAAATCCGGCACATTGCGGACAAGGGCGGCAAGATCCATGGTGATACGAACTCCTTCGCGTTATAGGGTAAGCCGTTACCGATAATGAAGTGAGCCGCTACGGCCTCCAGGAGGCGTGGCTTAATCGGGTTAGAGCGGGATACTTACGGGTCAGCCGCGCCACGCTCCCCATCGTGGCCCAATAAATTGCCGATAGTGAACGGCCCCCCCAAAACAAAACTTACTCGAACTGCCCGGCATGTTCCTGCACGTAGGTCCGGAGCCGTCTCATGACATCGTTTTCGATCTGCCGAATCCGTTCGCGCGTCAACCCGAACTCGCGCCCCGTTTGCTCAAGCGTGTGCGCTTTCCCGTCTGTCAGCCCATAGCGATACCTAATGATGTTGGCCTCGCGGTCGGTCAACTCCTTCATCAGCTCTTGAAGCTGCTGGTCAATCTCAATTTGTTCAATGGCGGTATTACTGGCCGTTGGCTCCAAGGCGTCCGGAATGCCCCGGCTGTCCCCTTCGCTTGCGGTTTCCATATTGTCGAGCGGGGTAATCTCTTCCACGAAAGATTGAAGCTTCTTGGCCTCGGCCACCTTAATGTTGAGTTCCTCGGCCATTTCTTCCGGCTCCGGCCGCCGGCCTGTGCGGGTATAGATTTCTTCGGCTTTCTTTTTGTAGCGGGCCACATTGTCCGTCACATAAACAGGGATTCGCACCGTGCGGCCGTAATTCGATAACGCCCGCGTCACGGCTTGGCGGATCCACCACGTGGCATACGTCGAAAACTTGAATCCCCTATCAGGGTCGAAACGCTCCACCGCCTTCATCAGGCCCACGTTGCCTTCTTCAATGAGATCCAAAAGGGGCAGGCCGTAATACAGGTACTTCTTGGCGATGCTAACCACAAGCCGCAAGTTGGACACAATAAGCTTGCGGCGGGCTTCTCCATCGCCCGCTTGCGCGGCCTTGGCCAGACGGATCTCTTCCGACGCGGACAATAGGGGGATCCGGGAGATCTCCGCCAAGTAGCGGCTCAATCCGTTTTCGCGCGGGTCCGGCATTTAATTCCTCACACCTGCGATCACGCCCATCCCCGCAACAGGACAGACTGTCACTGATCAGATTCCACTTTTCGTTTGGACGCCCTTGCAAGCACGAAGAAGGGCGCCATCATTCACCGTCCTCCCCGCCCACGGCGCTTCTGCAATGCCATTATAGGAAAGACGGGAAACCGGGAGGCTACGGGAGGGCTGCGAAGCCGGGAAAAATCAAAGGGCTCCTTCGCCGAACAGCCGCTGCCCCGAACGCGGGCCGCCGGAGGACAATGAACTCCTAAACTGCCCTATTCTTTAAAAAAGGGGCTCCGCTTACACCCACCATTGCATTGTAGCGCCCCTATCAATACACATTCAAGACCACGGCCGCCGTCATGTCCATGGCGTGAATTCGCGGAACAAAGTATGCGATAGTACTCAGGGGTTTGTAAAAGCAGCGCTGTACGATAGCAGGACCCGCTCAAATCATGGCTAAGGCGAAGACACAACAAGAGGTTCGTCGCCGGTTTCGGGAGGGTGTTGGGTTCGTTCTCGTTGGAAATGTAAACCAGGGAAATTCGGCTTGAATCAAAATCGGCCTGGGGCATGCTCCCAGCTCAAAAAAGGAACTACATCATGAGGTTTACGCGGCGTGGATTCATGATAACAAGCGCTGCCGCTGCCGCCACGGCGGCCTTGGGGCCTTGGGGCAAGCCGCGGGCTGCGGTCGATATTCGCCTGAGCGCGTGTGATTGGTCGTTGCGGATGAGCGCTAACCCCGAAGGCCTCGACGTGGCCAAGGAACTCGGGCTTGACGGACTCGAGGTCTCAGCGACGGATGAGGCGCGCGGCGAGATCAAGCTGGCGGATCCCGCGTTTCGCGAACGCTACAAAGAAGCCATGGAGCGAACCGGTCTCCCCGTCTCCAGCGTAGGCATGGCCTTTCTCAACCAAGCCCCTTTCGCCCGCGATCCGCGCGGCCCCGCCTGGCTTGAACAAACCATTGAAGCCGCGGCGGACCTCGAGGCTGAGGTGATTCTCATGGCCTTCTTTGGCGACGGCGATTTGCGCGATGAGGACGGCGAACCGCGGGAAACGGATGTGGACACGCTGGTGGAGCGTTTACGGGACGCCGCGCCGATGGCGGAGGACGCGGGCGTGATCCTCGGGATCGAGAATTGGTTGTCCGCGGATCAGAATATGGCGATACTGGAGCGCGTAGAGAGCCACGCGGTTCAGGTCTACTACGATGTCCGCAACTCGACCGTTCGGGGCTACGATGTGCCGGCCGAGATCCGGCGCCTGGGCGGCCGCATAGCGCCTTCCATCCATTTCAAGGACGGCGACCATGCCCTTGGCGAAGGGCGCGTTGATTTCCATGGCGTGGCGGAAGCAATGCGCGACATCCAGTACAGCGGCTGGGTGACGCTTGAAACGGCTATTCTGGATGACGATCGCGGCGCCAGTTTCCGGCGAAACGCGGCGTTTGTGCGCGATCTCTTCGGCTTAACAGACTAACGGGAGAAAAGGAGCGGCAAAATGAACCAGAATGACAAAGGGGACATGAAACGGCGCGATTTTCTCAAGAGCACGGCGGCCGCCACGGCGTTTTCCATCGTGCCGGCAAAGGCCGTTCGAGGCACGGAGGCCAACAGCAGGATCGAACTCGGCATCGTGGGCAGCGGCCAGCGGGGGGTGTGGATCGGCATGCTGTTCGAGGAACACGGCAACGCCAAGGTGGTGGCGGCCCACGACTACTTCCGCGATCGGGTCGAACATGCCCGCGAAGTCTTTGGGGTGGACGAGGCGCGCGGCCATATCGGGCTGGAGGGGTATCACGAGTTAGTAAATGGTTCGCTCGACGCCGTGGCGATCGAGAGTCCGCCCTACTTCCATCCCGCGCATACCGCCGCCGCGCTTGACGCGGGCAAACACGCGTTTATCGCCAAGCCCATGGCCGTGGACGCGCCCGGCTGCGATGTCATTCTGGAGGCGGCCAAGCGCCATGAAGGCGAACTGAGCGCATGGGTCGATTTTCAGACCCGCGTGGATCCCCTCTATCAAGAAGCCGCCCAACGCCTGCGCGACGGCCATATCGGCGCGCCGGTCTGTGGCCAGTGCTATTATCACGCGGGCCGGTTGCACACCAAAACGGAGCCTGGCGAACCCCATCCGGAAACCGCGCGTCTCCGCAACTGGTATTTTGACAAGGCCTTGTCCGGCGACATTATCGTTGAACAAAACATTCACATGATTGACGTGGCCAATTGGTTCCTGGACAGCCATCCGCTCGAAGCCTTTGGGACGGGCGGCCGGAAGGCCCGCACGGACGTGGGCGATTGCTGGGACCACTTCGCCGTCATCTACACCTATCCCGATGAGGTCCGGATGGATTTCAGTTCGGGGCAGTTCGTCCATGGCTACGCCGCCCTGTGCACACGAATTTACGGAAGCGAGGGCACGGTGGAGTCGAACTACGGCGGCGAGGTGCGTATCGACGGCCGGGAGCACGCATGGGAAGGCGGCCAGACCAGCACGATATACCAAGACGGGGCCATTGCCAATATCGAGTTGTTCCGCGACAGCATCCTCAACGCCGCCCCCATCAACAATATCCGCGAATCGGCCGACAGCACGCTGGCCAGCGTCCTTGGGCGCATGGCGGCCTACCGGGGCGAGAAGGTCACATGGGACGACATGCTCGCCGAAGCCGAGGAACTTGACGCAGACTTGGATCTGCCAGAGGATGGCCCCGAACACGAGCCTGTGCTCTGATGGAGTTGGCATGACAACGGCATACGGAGGATGGACATGCGGCAACAAGCAGCACGATGGTATAACGAGGCGCTTCTCATAGCGGTAGCGATAGCGGCGGCGGGATTCATGAGCGGGGCGGCTAGCGCCGGTCCATCGGATCTTGCGTCCGAGTACGGCGCGGTTCTTGACCAAATTGATGTCGCGCCCGTGTGGTCCGTGCACGAACTGGGGCGTCCGCATCTCCTTACGCGGGAGGGCCGCCAGTACGTCGCGTATTACGACAAGGATCGCTGTCTGAGCATCGCGCAACGGGAACTCGGCTCGGAGAACTGGACCTATCAATCCTTTCCCATGCAAATGGGATGGGCGACCGGCAGCCACGCGAAGCTGACCCTTGCCGTGGATCGCGACGGCTACATCCATCTCAGCGGCTACCGGCGGGGGCTGTTGGAAGGTCCCCCCTCTCCTCCTGCGAAGATCTATTACCGGTCCAAGAATCCCCATGACATCAGCGCGTTTGACCGGCTCTATATGGTCTCCGAGAATGAAGCGCCCCACTACCCCACGTTCATTGAAGGCCCCAATGACGAGCTGTATTTCATGTACCGCGACGGAAGAAGCGGCAGCGGGGATCAGATCGTCAATACGTACGACGTGGAGGCCCGCGAGTGGAAACGGCTGTATGACACGCCCCTGTTTGATGGGCGCGGCGAAATGAATGCATATGGAGGGCCTCAATTGGGACCGGACGGAGATTGGCATGCTACGTGGGTCTGGCGCAACACGCCCGATAACGCCACGAACCATTCCCTGTCCTACGCCCGAAGCCCCGATATGCGCAACTGGGAGACCATCGCGGGCGATCCCATCGCGTTGCCCATCACGAGCGAGACGGAAGGCGTCATCGTGGATCCAGCGGGGCCAGAGGATGGCATCAGCAACATGACCCACGGCTTGAGCTGGGACTCGGAATTGCGGCCAATTGTCTCCTATCACAAGTTCGACGAGGACGGCCACAGCCAAGTCTACAATGCCCGCTTTGAGGACGGCGAATGGAATCGCGCGCAGGCCACCGATTGGGACTTCACATGGGATTACAGCGGCGCGGGCGCCCTGCCCCGTGTGGTGGGAGTGGGCTCGGTCACCGCGCGCGAGGATGGAACCCTGGCGCATGAGCCCTGGAGCAAATCCGGCGGACGCGAGTTGATCATTCTCGACGAGGACACCCTGGAACCCATCGAACGCACCGAACCCGAGCCTCCGCCGGCATGGAAACAGGCCATGACCGAACCGGAGCTGGACTTCATGGTCGAACCGAATGAAGGGCTGTTGCGGGATGGCGGCCCCATGGAAGTCACTCTGATCCATGACCAGGGCGAACCGGAAGAAGACGGCGTCCAGTACATCGCCCGATGGGAACACGCCGGGCGAAACCGCGATCGCCCTGTCCCGGAGCCATGGCCGGAGCCAACCATGCTGCGCGTTTACAAGATTGACAAATCCGACTAACGGCGCCGCCCTGCTAATGTTTTGGCCGGTATGTGTTTCGCTCTCGAAGATGAACAGCCACGAAACGGATTTGCATTGTAGCGGGATCGTCCGTTATGAATGGACTTCTAGCCTCAACCGGCCCGGAAACCGGTCAGAACCACAGCAGAAGGAGATAACAGCATGATTTCCGTGGAAAAAATCGACGACAAGACATTCAATGTCACGGTGAACAAAAGCGGGACAACACAGCACAAAGTCACGGTGCCGGATGATTATCATCAGAAGCTCACCAAGGGTCGGATTTCCAAGGAAGAGCTGATAAAGCGCTCGTTTGAGTTTCTACTGGAACGGGAGCCCAACACCAGCATCCTGCGCTCGTTTGACTTGCCGGTCATCAGTCAGTACTTCCCCGAGTACGAGCGCGCCATCGGCGTGTGACATCTGCGCCAGGCGTCATCCGCTGTCCAAGGCGTCGGCGAAGAGTTCGGCGATGTGGATCGCGGCGGTATCGGTCATGTCGTCGATTTGGCCGCGGCAGCTTGTGCCGGTTGCGATGACGCTGGTTCCGGCTTGTAGGTTCTGAATCTGGTCCGCGAGGTGACGGCCCGTCTGGATGGATAGGTCGTATTTATCCGCGCGCATGCCGAAGGTCCCGGCCATGCCGCAACAGGCGGTGTTGAGCGTTGTGACGGTGTGGTTGGGGAGGAATCGGGCGAGCCGCTCCAAGAGCTTCGCATCCGCCAGCGTCTTGGCGTGGCAGTGGGGGTGGATCGCTACCCAGTAGTAGCCGTCCGCGAACGGCAAGGCGTTGGGCTCTTTCTCAAGAAGTTCTAGCATGAACTCTTCAAAGAGGTAACAGCGCTCCGCTATCTCCCCCGCGCCCGCCAGTTTCAGTTCGCGGTAATCCTGCCGGAACATGGAACAGCACGAGGGTTCGAGGAAGAGGATGGGAAGGCCGGGGAACTCCTCCCGCAACAACCGCAGATTGCGTTGGCCGCAGGCGGCGGCATGATCTATCCGCCCCACGCTGAAGGCCGGCCTTCCGCAACAAGCCCGGTTGTGAGCCACCTTCACTTCGTAGCCCGCCGCTTCCAGCACTGTCACGGCCGCTTGGCCGATTTGAGGTTCGTAGTAACGGACGGAAGTGTCATCCCATAACACCACCGTTCCCCGCCGGGCCTTCGCGGACGCGGTCCGGCCGGCGAACCAGCGATCAGTCGTCCTCGATCGCGTCCGCGATGCGTTCGAGGGCGTCGGTCACGTCCCGAAGCTCGTCGCGGACCCGTTCCATTTCTCGGGTGAAGGTCTCCCCGTCGAGGCCGCCACCGCCGGGGCCGCCGCCCATGGCCCCCGGGCCGCCGCCCATCATCCCGCCCATCATTTGCGCGAAGGGGTTGCCTCCGCCGGGCCCGCCCCCCATTCCGCCGGGGCCGCCACCC
>JBKHFO010000004.1:0-41708 GCA_046540175.1 Candidatus Hydrogenedentota bacterium | reverse complement strand
TCCTCCGGTTCTGGGCTGGGTTGGAATTGACCGCCGGGAAGTTGGGCGGGCGTGTCTTCTTCGCCGTTGGCGTTGTCTTCCGCCGGGGGACGTTGCTGCTGGGGCATGGGTTGCTGTTGTTGCTCTTGCTGCGGCGGAGCGTCTTGCGGGGGACGGGACCATTCGATGGGTTGGTCCTGTTCGGGGTTTTCGGGCATGTTGGGTTGACGAACGCCCCCCGGTTGACCTTGTTGACGGGGCGCCGGTGGCGCCAGGCCGGGTTGTTGGGGCATGGATGGTTGCCGAGGTTGACCTTCGGGGCTGGGTTGTTGGGGGGCATCGCCGCCGCCTGGCATGCCGCGCTCGCTCCCCGGCTCATCCGGCTGAGGTCCACCGGGTTGACCCGGCTGGACGGGGCCGCCGATTTCGTTCTGGCTGCGTGACCGCATGCCGCCGCCCGGTTGGCCTGGAGCGATGAACTGGCCGCCCTGACCGATGGAGGGTTGAGGCGGTTGCTGTTCGGCGGCTGATTCATCGGATTCGGCATCGGGCTCCGGCGTGCCGGGCTGTTCCTGCGCGCGCTGCTGTTGCATTTGTTGGCGGCGGCGTTGTTGTTCGAGGAACTGTTGTTGGGGGATGTTGCCGCGGGGATCGGGCTGGCCGGGTTGGGCTTGCTGGGGTTGTTGTTGCGGGGCCATGGCTTGTTGTTGCTGAGGCGAAATACCGCGTTCTTGGAGGACTTGGCGCCACCATTGGACCCAGCGGCTCGCATCCATGCCGAAATCCTGGCCCGTCAATTGCTGCAGGGCCGCGACGGTAACCCTGCGCAAATGCGGCCGCTGTTGGAGCACCTGGAGCAGCGCGGGCACGGCGGAAGGATCGCCCCACTGGCCGAGCAAAAGGATGGCCTCCTCGCGCACGGTGGTGTCGCGCTCGTGCGGTCCCGTGGCCACCTGTTGGACGACGGCGAGGGCGTCGGCGCCGTCGTATTGGGCCAGGGCCCGAATGGCGATGCGGCGCACATCCGAGAAGGGGTGACGGGCCATTTCCATGAGATGCCGCTGGGCCTCCGGGGCCTCCCCCGCGACAATGGCTTGGGCGCACTGGACGGCCAGAGGCGGGTGACTCGTGTCCCAAGCCGTGGCGGCGAGGCTTTCCGTGGCGTCCGCGCTTCGCATGAGCGTAAGGAGCCAAGCGGCGGCGAGCCGCTCTTGCGTGGAGGCGTCTTCCCGCGTGAAACGCTGAAGCACGGGCGCCTCCAGGCGCTCGCGCATGCCGGGGGCCGTCTCGGTGATGGCTTGGTTCAGTTCGGGGCGCTGCTGGAGGGAGCCTTCGATAAAGCGATCGGCAATCTCTTCGGGGTCTTGGGTTTCCAGCAACTCCCGGGCCTTCGCGCGGACGTCCGGGTCCCGGTCCACCAGCGCGGCCATGATGCGGTTCAAGTTCTCCAGGGTGGCTTCGCCATCAATGGTTTCCAGCGCGCGCAACCGGGCGGGGCCTTCCGCGGCTTGCAGCATGCCCTCAAACACGGCCTGCATGTTCTCGGCATATGGGCTGGGAGCTTCCGTCTCTCTAGCAGGCCATGAGGGGCTCCATGTGTGCATACGCCGCGCGAACCGGTCCGCCGATGCGCGGGCTTTGCGGTACGCGCTAGCGGGTTCCGGGGAAGGTTCGGACTCCGCTTCGGAAGGCTCCGCGGTCTGTTGCGCGTCTTGGGGGAACGCGAAATATCCGCCCCCCGCCTCCCATGCGGGGACCGTGCTGAGATAGGCTGGCGCGTTGGGGCTCTGTTGTTCGCGTATTTCGCGAGTTTCGTCCTCGGCCGCGCTCTCCTCCTCCGTTGGTTCGGGCTTAGGGATGTGCATTTCTTCTTCGGCGAAGGCCGCGGTTGCGGCAAACAAGAGGGCAAGCGCTGAAAGTTTTAACATAGTGCTGTATATTCTTTTATGTTTTCCTGCGGTATCAAAAAAACGTGTCGTGAATGCCGGCTCGCTGGGAATAACCGCCATGGGGGACGCGTTTCGATATATAGCACAGGGTGCTCTCTCCCCCAAGCCCCTCCCTGTGCTACAGTCAGTCATGACTGGTTCCCACCACTGGCGAGTGCGTACACGGGTGGTTTCCCCCGCCACCCCGCACTCGCCGCCTTTTTTGTTGTGCGCTCACGCATCCCGGCCCATAAACTGTTGAAGTACTTCGCGGATGCCGGCCCACATGCTGGGAATACGCGGTGGGGGGTATGCGTTCCTTTTAATAAGCACAGGGTGCTCTCTCCCCCAAGCCCCTCCCTGTGCCACAGTCAGACATGACTGGTTCCCACCACTGGCGAGTGCGTACACGGGTGGTTTCCCCCGCCACCCCGCACTCGCCGCCTTTTTTATGTTGCGATTACCCATTTCGTCCTGTCCACTGCTGAAGCAGCACGTCATAATCCACGGCCATGTGGCTGGGATGCTCGAGATAGCGGGCGAGCATATAGAGATAATCGCTCAAACGGTTGGTGTAGGCCAGGATCGCGCCGGCCTCGAATTCGGGGCAGGCCTCGCGCAGGCGCACCAGCGCGCGTTCAAATCGGCGGGTGACGGCGGCGGTCACGTCGGCCTGGGCGGCGAGGTTGTTCCCTGCGCACACAATGAAAGCGTGGGGGAGCCGGACGTTCTCTTCCAGCCGGGCTTGTTCCTTCTCGAGATGACGCAGGTGATCGGCCCCAATCTCGTCGTGGCGGAATTCCGGGCGGGCGCGTTCAGGGTCGCTGCACGCCGCGCCGATGAGGAAATGGGTGTGCAGGACCCACAGCAAAAAGGCGGCCAGCTCATCGCGGTCTGGCCTCTCGCTGTTGGTGATTTGCTGGCGCAACAGGGCGGTATGCGCCCGCAACTCGTCCACCGCGCCGACGCATTCCATGAGCGGGTGCGCCTTGGAGTAGCGATTGCCGTTCAAGGCTACGGCCTCGCCCGCGTCGCCGGTCTTGGTGGTGATTTGAGATTTCATTCCCGCTGGCCCTCGCAGTCCAAGGTTACGCGCACGGGGCAATGATCCGAGCCCTTGATCTCGCTCAAGATCTCACAGGCTTGCACCCGTTCGATGAATTCAGGATTAACACAATGGCAATCCAACCGCCAGCCCACGTTCTTTTCCCGGGCGCGGGCGCGATACGACCACCACGTATAGTACCCTGGATCATCACAGAAATGGCGGAACGTGTCAACAAAGCCCGCCTTGGTGAACTTATCCATGAAGGCGCGCTCCTCGGGCAGAAAGCCGGGGTTGTTCACGTTCTCCTTGGGCCGGGCGAGGTCGATCGCCTTGTGTGCGATGTTGTAATCGCCGGACACTAGCACATTGCGGCCCTGTTTTCGGAGCCGCTGACAATACTTGAGGATGGCCTCGCAGAAATCGAGCTTGTACTGCAATCGGGGTCCCTCGGTCTGGCTCTTGGGGAAATAGGCGTTGATGAGGGTGAACTCCGGGTACTCCAGGACCTGCACCCGGCCCTCGGCGTCGAATTCCTCCGCGCCCATGGGATAGAGCGCGGCGGGCTCGTGGCCATGGCGAACGAACGTGGCCACGCCGCTGTAGCCCTTGCGCAAGGCGGGCCGCCAGAAGGTCGTGTAGCCCGGGGGGGTGCGGACCTCGTCGGGCGCATCCTGGCCCGCCGCCTTGATCTCTTGCACGCAGAGCACGGTGGGCTGCTCGTGCGCGAGCCATTCGGCGAAGCCATTGCGCGCCGCCGCGCGAATGCCGTTGACGTTCCATGTGACGACGGTGATCATGGGTCTCCTTCTGATGCGCCTCTCATTGCGGCCGGCCGGGTTCAATCCCGCCATGCCGGCGGCGGGGGCAGTGGAACAGCCTGGGCTTCGATGGCGGCGCGAAAGGATTCCGATAGGCTGGCCCAATCCGCGACATCCACGCGAAAGGGCACGTCGGACTCTTCAAAGGCGTTCTCGAGCCGCGCGAGGGTCCTGACGGGCAACGGCGCTTCGCCCATAATAACCAAATCCAGGTCGGAATACGGTTTGGCGGTCCCGGCGGCGCGCGACCCATGGACCCACACCTCGCATCCGGGAACATGAGCGTCGAGAATCGCGCGCACCAAGGCCAAATGCCGGTCCTTCAGGTCAAGAGCGGGCATTGCGGTCTTCCAAGGCTTGCAGCAAGGCCTTGGCGTCTTCGTGGAAAGCAAGCGCCGTCTGATAAACGCTCTCCGCCAAGGCCGCGTTGTAGGTATGTGACGTGATGTTCCGTTGGCGGCGGTATTCCAGCCAGGCCTCCGGATCCGCCACATACCCCCGTTCCGCGCCTTCCCTAATCAACTCTTGGAAGGACATCTGATCCACGGCGGCGGGGGTAGGCGCTTCCTGTTGCAACTGTCGCTTCAGCATTCTCCAACTGAGCTCGTAGGTATACTCGAATCGCTGGATGACGGCGTCGCGCAGTTCTTCGTCGCTTCTATCCGCCTCGGCCCGGTTGATGGCGCGAAGCAAACTAGCGGTGGCTTTTTCTAGCGGTTGAAGGTCAAGCAGCATTGCCGGCTCCAGCCCAGGCCCGTTTTTTCATTCGGCGCTACTTCCGTTCCCGGCGGTATTCGCCGATATAAAGGCCGATGTCATCAAGGGGGATCGGGTCAAAGCCGATGTCGCGGGCCTCTTCCGATTCCATGAGCGTTCCGGCCAGCTCCAGCAACTCCGCGGGGCTCGCCTCCGAGGGAGCGTCGAGTTCGCCTTCCAGCTCCACATTCTCTTTCAACTCCGCGTAGTGGCCGACGTCGTGCTGAAAATAGATGGGATGCTCGATATCCACGAGCAGGTTGCGGATGAAGCGATTTCCCACCGGGGCGTGGGGCTCGTTGTCCGGCAACTCGGCCAAGCCCGGATAGCGGTCGCTGTAAGGCGGTTCGTCATAAGGCACGGCTTCGAGGCGATCCCAGATGCCCCAGTGCCCTCCGCGCTCGATGTGATCCGCCGCCCAACCCAGGCCGCGGCCGTCCATCCATATGCCTCTAGTACCGCCAATGACGAGGTTGTTCTCGGCGAGGTTGTCCCGGCCTCCGCCTATCATGATGGAGCGGCCGCCGTCGTGGAGCAGGTTTCCGCGAATCGTAATGCCCGAGGCCGCGTCGTCCAGGTAGATCAGGTTCGTGCCATGGGCTTCCCGCGGTTGGAGGGTGACGTGTTCGTCAAGTTCCGCTTCGTCCACTTCGCGGTGCGGGGCGTGTTGGTTGCCCGAGTGATGGATGAAGTTGTGTTCGATGACATGACCGCGTTCGGTCCAGTTCCGGCCAATGTACATGGCCCCGGCGTCGTCGGTCTCCGTGAGGACGTGGTGGATGCGGTTCTGGGCGATGGTGTGGTCGTTGCCGGAAAAACCAATGGCCATGTGGGGCGCGTCGTGAATGAGGTTGTTGGTCACGCGATGTCCCACGCCCGAAAGCCCAATCGCCGGCCGGTAGGTTCGCGCCCAGCGGCTGAAATGGTGGATGTGGTTGTTGACGGCCTCGTGAGCCGCTGGGGTTAAGGTCTGCCGGTCGCCGCCCGATAGTTCGATGCCCCGCTCGCCGAGGTGATACAGATCCGAGGAAAGGATCCGGTGCCCTGCGCCGCCCGAGACCGTTACCCCGTGGCGGCCAATCCAGCGGATGGCGCACCCCGCCAACGTCACGGCCTCGCCGCCGTCTATGGTCACCGCCCGTTCGCGCGATCCCTCGAAGGTGAGGTGCTCGAAGCGGACATGAGAGGCGCCGTCGATGTCGAGTAAGGGAACGTTCAGCTTCGACACAATCGCCTCGCCTTCGCCAATGTCGCTGGGCGGCCAGAAGTACAAGGTGTTTGTGTCGCGGTCCACGTAATACTGCCCCGGTTTGTCCAATTCTTCCAGCAGATTGTAGAAGTAAAAGCGTTGGTTCTCCTGGAACCCATACGTGTGTTCGGCGCCCAGCGTAATCTCGCGGGCGTCGGCGTCGATGGCTTCGACCGGCAGATGCTCGTCGGCCCATCCGTGATACCAGTACCCGAAGACCCAGGGATCGGCGGCCTCGCTCCACTGCGCCGGCCGGTCGCCGTGGTAGCCGAACGTGCGCGCCGCCTCACCCTCCGCGTCATCGTCCGGCGCGGCGCGAAGGGTGGTCCAGCCCACGTTGGGCCACCGGGCCAGGGTCATCGGGGCGCCGTCGAAGAACAATTCCAGGGCGGGCGACCCGTGCTGGGTGAATCCCCGCCGTTCGAGGCTGCCGGGATCCGGGACGCCATGGGCTTCGAGATCCGTCTGGAGCACGTGGTCCCGCGCACTCTCCGGCAGGCGTTCCAACACGTCCGAATCCGTCACCGGCTCGAATTCCGTAAGACGCCGTCCGCCGCTGATGCGCGCTGGCCCATTGTCATTGGGGATACCGCGGTAAATCACGGGGGCGTCTTCGGTTCCGGAGTCCTGAGCATCTAGTTCAAAGGCCCCATCCCGCTCATACACGCCCCCTTGAATATGCACCACCACCGTCTGGTCCGCGTGCTCCTCCCGCCATTCGCGGACCCGGTCCCGCGCCGCTTCAAGCGTGGCCAGCGGCGCCCCGGCTGTTCCTTCCGCCGCGTCATCGCCATCCACGGCCACATGCACGTCGAGCGCATCACCGTCCTGCGCGGCGGTGGGCGCGAGCATCGCCCCTACCAGCGCGAGGGTGAATCCTAAACTCAGTCTGCCAATTTCCAACATAGCCTCGTCCTTCCTTTTCGTAAGCGCCATCAAAACTTGTTCACTCGATGGCTCCGTTATAGCTTGTCGAGGGGCGCCGTGACAAATCGAACCGATAAGCCTTCCCTCCCCGGAGAGCGGCGCGCCGTGCCTGTTATCTGTTCATGTCCCAGGGAATACGGCCATGGGAGCGTAGCTCTATTTAGGGCATTTGCCCGCCCAAGGTTGGAATTATCTTCGCTCTCCCGTGTTCAGTGTCCAGGTATCAAATGCTTTACTTTATGCCTGGAAATTCGGCAGACTATAGGCACGGGTGGGGCGTGTCCGTCCGACGAGCCCGCCGATGGATCCTCCGTAGCGTAATGAATTTCAACATAGAAGAGGTTTTCCCCGATGCGTATGCACCAGCGTCTCCTTACCAATTGGCGCAGTCTTCCGTTCCTGTTGGCCATCCTGCCGATCGCCTTTGTCGTGGTGGGAGCGTACCGGATGGTCGAGGACCGTAAGGAGGCGCCTCCCGAAGAGCCTCCGCCCCAAGAAGAGCGGATGGAAGATCCGGATTCGGATTACCCCCCAGTGGAGGGCTTGGCCCCGTTTGAGCAACGGGTAATGGATCGGTTTCCTGATACGCGTCTCGCGGCAGCTCCGGAAGAAGAAACCGAACCCGAGCCAGCGCCTTCCCTGAAAGTGGTGGGAACCGTGCCCTTTGAAGGGGAAGCCTTGGGGGATCGCATCGCGTTTTTTTTTAGCCAGCCGCTAGATGTGGAGGCCATCGAAACCCCCTTTACTGCCGAGCCTGAGCTTGAGGGCGACTTCCGCGTGCGGGAGCACAGCATTGAACTCAGGGATTTCGAGTATGCCAACGCCGGACAGGAGGGGGAAGGCGGGCATCTACTCGAAGTAACGCTCTCGGAGGACGTGCGTTCGGTGGACGGCGCCGAGTTGGATGCCGAGGACCGCGTTCACGCGTTCCCGGCGGAGGCGCTGGAGGCGAGGTACATGACGGAACTCGAGGCTACCGATGACGAGGTCCACCTGAGCCTTCGTTTTTCGCTTCCCGTGGCGCGGGACGATCTGGAGGAGCATCTCGAAGTGGTGGACGAGGCCGGCGAGGCCGTGTCCGTGCGGTTTGAAGCGCCAGAGGAGGGCGAAGATCGGGATGAGGCGGCGGATGCCGATGGTGCATTTTCGAGCTGGCGCGTCATCATTGAAGACGAACAGGATTGGCCCGTGGAAATGCGGGTCGGCGACGGACTGCGGGACGCCTCGGGGCATGTCGAGTTGGCCGAGGCCCGGGCGTTCACGTATCCGTCCGACCGGGTGTTGGAGGTGAGCCGCATTGACTGGGCCAGCGACGCGCCGGACGAGGCAGAGGTTGAGATTCAATTCAACGCGCCCGTGGGCGCGGACACCGTCGCGGAGCATCTTAGCATTGTGGATGGCGATACGGGGGATCCCGTTGACTACGAGATGGTCAGCGAGGACGCTGAAGAGCTGCACACCGTGCGCTTGGACCTGCCGGACCCCGAGGCGGTCTACGTGACCCTCGAACTGGAAGGCGGCATGGCGACGGCGCTGGGCAGACGCGCCATGCCGGAGCCGTTCGAACACAGCCTGCACCGGCGCGCCGAGCCGTTCCGGATTGCCCGGGATTGGTGGGACACGTGGCGCCGCCGGGAAGTAGGGTTGAACCTGGCGTTCAATCAGCCCTTCACCGCCCCCGATATCCGCGAACACATCACGATCGAACCCGAAGTGCCCGAGATGTCCATTGAGCCGCAGGAAGACCGGCGGGTGGCAATCTACGGGGAATGGGCCAGTTACCAGACGTACACGATTACGGTGGAGCCGGGGATGGCCTTTGGCGAGGATCGCGCGCTTCAGGAGCCGGTGACGCATACGGTGCGCACCGACGAGATCCAGCCCTGGATTGGGTTTGGCCAAGAAGGCAACTACTACTTCCCCCGGCGCGAGGGGCTTACCCTGCCGATTCAGGCGCGCAATTTGGACGAGGCCACCCTGAAGGTTCATCAGCTTCTACCCAACAACATTGCCCTGGCTCATAGTCAAATTCAGCGTGGCGAAGGCTCTTATCAGCTCATCAACAATTGGAGCCGCCAGATTGACGAACAAGAGATTGACCTGAACCATCAGCCTGATCGGGTGGTGGACACCCCGCTCGAACTCGACGAGATCTTTCCCGAGGACCGGCGCGGCGTCTTCACGCTCGAAGTCGAGGGCGAGGACTACAGCGGCCGCGCCACGAAGGTCGTGCTGTGGACGGATATTGGCATGCTTTCCCATTGGCGCGGCGAGGAATTGATCGTGTTCGCGCACGATCTCGAGAGCCTGGCGCCCTTGGAGGAGGCCGAGGTCACGGTCTACAGCGACAAGAACCAAGAACTCGGCCAGGGTCAAACGGGTTCGGACGGCATCCTCCACCTCACGGACTTCGAGGAGGACCTCGGCCGGCCGGCGATGGCGGTCGCCGAGCACGGGGAGGACTACACCTTCCTCGAATTGCAGTCCCGCGACGAGGATATCCTGGCGTTTGATAACGACATGCCCGCGTTCGATAGGGAAGGCTACGACGCCTACATTTACGCGGACCGCGAACTCTACCGGCCCGGTGAAACCGCGCATCTCCGCTGGCTGGTGCGCACGAACTACGGGGACACCGTGGGCGAGATGCCGCTGCTGGCCACGGTGACGCTGCCCAATGGCCGGGAGATTTACAACGAACCCACGGAGCTGTCCGAGTTGGGTTCGGACGAACTCGACTTCGAGATCGCGCCCGACGCCCCGACGGGCGGGTATACCGTGGACATCCGTGTGCCGGGCGACGAAGAGTCCATCGGCTCGTACACCTTCAATGTCGAGGATTTCGTGCCGAACCGCATCACGGCCGAGGTCACCTTGGACGAGACGCCTTGGATGGCGGAACAAACCTATCCCATCCGCGTCAAAGGCGAGCACCTCTTCGGCGCGAGCGCGGCCAACCGGCATGCCGACGCGAGCGTGGTCCTGCGGCGGACCGCGTGGACCCCAGAAGGCTGGAGTGGTTACCGGTTCACCAACGATTCCGACTATACCCCGGAAACAATCAATCTGGGCGAAGGCCGGACGGACGAGAACGGTGAAGTCTCGTTCGACTTCTCCTACACCCCCACGGCAAGGGCCACCTTCCCCATGGAAGCCAGCGTCACGGGACGCGTGTTCGAGCTGGGCGGGCGATCGGTCTCCGGACGCGCCACGGCGCATCTCTTCCCGGATGACATCGTGCCCGGCGTGTCGCTGAGTCCCCGGGAAGAAGGCGGCGTGGAGGCTCAGGTGGCCGTGGTTGATCCTAACGGCGAACCTGTGGACGTGGACACGGTCGAAGTCACCCTAGAGCGCGAGATCTGGAATTACAACGTGCGGCGCTACTACGGCCGTTACGAGGCGGAGTGGTCCGACCGGTTCCGGCCGGTGGAAACCAAGGAGGTGAGCTTGAGCGATGGCGAGGGCTTCGCCGAGTTCCCCGTCAGCGGCTATGGCTACTACCGCATTCGCGTGGATTCCGATGAAACCCAGCTCCACAGCACGCAGAATTTCTATTCCTATGGCGGCGACACCCGTCTTGTGGAAGCGGAACAGCCCAGTCTGGTGAAGGCCGAGGCGGACCAAGACCAGTATGAAGTCGGCGATACGGCCGAGATACGCGTCGAGGCCCCCTTCGACGGGCAAGGCATCGTGGTGCTTCAAAGCGATGACATCCACGACATGATTCCCGTGACCATTGAGAACGGCATCGGGACCGCCTCGTTCGAGATTGAGCAACGCCATGTCCCCAACGTCTGGGCCGTGGCGAGCGTAATTCACGAGATCGAGGCCGGCCGGACCCAAGTGCATCCGTTCTCGAGCATGGACATGGTCAACCTGCCGGTGGAGGATGTCGAACGCGAGTTGGATGTGCAGTTTACCGAACTGCCCGAAGAAGTAGAGCCCGACTCGTCCACCGAGATTGAAATCGCGGTGGATGGCCCCGGCGGTGTTCCAGACAACGTCGAGCTGACCTTGGCCGCGGTGGACGAGGGCATCCACGCCATCACCGAGTACGACAGCCCGGATCCGCTGGGATGGCTGTTCCGCACGCGCCGTCCCGAGTACAACCGCGGCCATTACTACGACCGCGTGGCGTATGACTTCGACGAACCCATCCCCGGCGGCGACCTCGACCCCGGCGCGCGGATTGGCGAAGTGGACGAGAGCTGGATCAAGCCCGTCGCGTTGTGGTCGGGCGTGGTGGAAACGGACGAGGACGGCCTGGCGCGGATCCCGCTGGACATTCCGGAGTACACGGGACAACTGCGCTTGGACGCCGTGGCGGCTTCGGAGACGGCCCTGGGCGCCGTTACCGGCCAGACCTATGTGCGCCGGCCCTACATGCTCCAGACCAGCCTGCCGCGCTTCCTCTCGCCGGACGATGAGAGCGAAGTCCGCGCGACGCTGTTCAACCATTCGGAGGAGGCCGTCACGGTCGCGCTATCCTACGAGACCTCCGGCGCCTTGGTGGAGGAGCAGGACACGATCGAGCTGGATGTCGACGCGGGCGGAGAGGCTTCCACGCCTGTCCAACTGACGGGTAGTGATTCCACGGGTACGGGGACCGTGACGTGGGAGATGGCCGTGCGCAATCCAGAGGGCGAAGACCTCCTGCGCCACGAGAAGGCCGAGGACATCCCCGTGCGCACGCCGGCGGTCTATCAATCCGACTACAATCTTGTGGCGCTGGATCCCGGAGAGGAGCAGGCGTTCACGCTGGAGGATTTCGAGGACAACGAATTGGCGGGCATCGAGCTTACCGTAAGCGCCGATCCCATGTTGCGGCTCGCGGACGCCCTCGAGCGCGTGGTGGATTACCCCTGGGGCGGGCTTCAGTCCCATGTGTCGCGCCTGTTGCCCATGTTGTTGCTGCGCGACCACGAAGACCTGGTGAACCGCGCGCGGGAGGACGATCATCCGCCCATCGACACGTACATCCAGTCCGGCATCGACCGGCTAATGTACATGCAGAATTGGGATGGCGGATTGGGCCGTTGGGCGGGAAGCAACCAGTCCCACGAGTATCTCTCGGTCTACGCGCTGCATTTCCTCACGCTGGCCAAGCAGACCGAGGCCTTTGATATACCACCTTATAGCTTCGACGCGCTGCAAGAATACGCGCGGCGCATCGCCTATCAATATGGCGGGACCTCGCCGGAGCGGCTTCACCTTCGCGCGTACACGCTGTATGTCTTGGCGCTCGACGGCGAGACCGAAGCCGTGCGGCAGGTCAGCGCCTTCGACGGCGAGGCTGTGCCGCGCAGCGCACGCTACCTGTTGGCCGCGATTATCGCGCAAGCCACGGGCGAAACCGATCGCGCCCGGGAGTACCTGACGGTCCAACCCAGGACCGAGGACGAAGTCCGCCGTCAAAGCGGAGTGCTAACCAGCGGTGTCCGGGAGAACGCCATCGAACTGATGTGTCTGCTGCAAATCGACGGTGATTCACAGGAAATCGCGGACCGCGCCAACCGGCTCATCACATCGCTCGAGAACCGGCTGGATTGCAGCACGCACGACTCCGCCTTCGCCATCGCGGCGCTGTCGGAGTACCTGCGGGATCTCCGCGATCGCGACGTGGAAGCCTCGGCCGAGTTGGAAGGCCCGGACGAAACGCAAGAGGTCACGGGCTTCGATGTGCTCGAAGCGGGGCGCGAGGGCGGCCACGTAACGTACACCGCGCGCAATACCGGCGAGCAACCCGTGTATGTATACGCGGTCACGCGGGGCATCCCGCATGCCGAGGCGTTGGAGCCCGTGCACGAAGGCGTCGAGGTGACGCGGCGGTTCCGGGACGAAGAAGGCAACCGCATCACGCCGGACGAATTCGAGCAGATGCAGAGTTATGTCGTCGAACTGCGCATCACTTGTGACGATCCCGTCGAGAATCTCGCGGTGTCCGACCTGTTGCCGGGCGGTTTCGAAATCGAGAACCCGCGCCTCGACCCGGACCTGCTTCAGGCCGAGCCCTTTGATCAAGCCGTCGAGCCGGATCGCATTGAGATGCGTGACGACCGGGTCGTGACGGTATTCGAGCGCCTGGGTTCCAACGAACCGCATCACTTCTACTACGTGGTCCGCGCTGTCACGCCAGGGACCTATCAACAGGCCGCCCCGCAAGCCGAGGCCTTGTTCGAGCCGCGCATCCGCAGCCGGGGTCTGCCCGAGACGGCCGTGATCCGGGCGATGGATCAATAGGCCAGGGAAGCATGCGTGATGTTTAGCCGGACGATGAACGCCGTTCCGCCGGGTCTGCGCCGCTGGCTGTTGATCGGCGCGATGGGCGCCGGGACCATGGCTGTGGCGGTCCTGTTAGCCGTGGGCTTTGTGGTTCATCAAGCCCTGCAAGAGCCGTTGGACCTATCGTCGTACCTCGAGCGGGAGCCGTCGCCCCGGTTAACGGACCGGGACGGCGAGACGCTCTTTGCGTACTTGAACGAGGCCGGCCACTGGACGTTTCCCGTGACGCTGGACGAGGTCTCGCCGCACCTGGTGGCGGCGACGCTCGCCGCGGAAGACCAGCGGTTTTTCCAGCATCCGGGCGTGGATCCCATCGCCGTGCTGCGCGCCGCCGCGCAAAACCTTTGGCATCGGCGCATCGTTTCCGGCGCGTCCACCCTGACCATGCAAGCGGTGAAGCTCAAGGAGGCCTCGCCGCGCACGTACCGGGGGAAAGCGGAGCAAGCCGTGACCGCGCTGCGTCTCGAACAGGCGATGGCTAAGGAGGACATCCTCGAACTTTACCTAAACCACGCCCCTTACGGCATGAACCTGCTGGGGGTTGAGGCGGCGGCGCGGCGCTACTTTGGACAACCCGCACGGGAGCTGAGTATTGCGCAGGCGGCGTTGCTTGCGGGCCTGCCGAAAGCGCCGGGCGATTTGAATCCCTTCGAGGCCCCTGGGCGCGCGATGGCCCGGCGCAACTACGTGCTGCGGCGGATGTCGGCGAATGGCTACATCAGCGAGGCGCAGTACCGGCGCGCCCTCCAAGAGCCCTTGGGCGTCCAGTGGCATGAGTTTCCGCGGCTAGCCCCGCACACGGCCATGTGGTTCCGCAAGCAAGCCGCCGGGGCGGGTGTTGTTCAGCTCACCCTGGATGCCGGTCTCCAGCAGGACGCCGAAGAGCGGCTGCGCCGTCACGTGGACCGCTTCGAGGGCCGCGTGGGCAACGGCGCCTTGGTGGCGCTGGACGCGGCGACGGGCGATATGCTGGCGCGGGCCGGATCGCGCGGGTTCTTCGACACGCCGGGGGGCGGGGAGGTAGACGTTACGCGCGCGCCCCGTTCTCCAGGCTCGGCCCTGAAGCCGTTTACCTACGGCCTTGCGATGAAGCGCGATCAGCTCTATCCCACCGAGGCGCTGCTCGACGAAACGCTGGACTTCGGCGTGTACCGGCCCGCCAACTTCGACGGCCGGTTTCGTGGCGTCGTCACCGCCACGGACGCGCTTCGCCATTCGCTCAACGTGCCCGCCGTCGCCGTGCTCAACCGAGTTGGCTACGAGAGCGTGTATCAGCTTTTTAAGGAGTTGGACCTAACGACCCTGACGGGACATGCGGCCCATTACGGGCTTGGCCTCACCCTGGGCAGCGCGGAGGTCCGGCTTGATGAATTGACCGGCGCCTACGGCATGCTGGCGAACAACGGCGTTTACGTGAAGCCGGGGATGTTGAAAGACCGCGAACGCGCGGCGGGCCGGGAAGTCTTTCCGCCTGGCGTGGCGGCGTCGGTGCGTGGGATGTTGCGGCAACCCTTGCCGCGGGATCACTTGCCCGCCCATCTCGTGCGCGTCCGCCAGACGCCGCGCATGGCGTGGAAAACGGGCACCAGTTCTGGCCTGCGCGACGCCTGGGCCTTCGCCTACGACGAGCGCTACGTCGTGGGCGTGTGGATGGGCCACAACGACGGGTCGCCCTCCGGCGCCCTCGTGGGGGCCAACGCGGCGTTGCCCCTCGCGGCCGAGATGTTCCAAGTGGTGACGGCTAACGAACCCAAAGCCGAGACGCCTCCGCGGGAAGAGCTTTTGCGCACGGTGTCCGTCTGCGCCCGCAGCGGTCTGCCCGCCACGGCGTGGTGTCCCCGGACGGTCGCGGCGGAGATCCCCCGTGAACAGTACGTGCTGCGCCGGTGCGGCGTGCACTATCCCACCCGGAGCGCGGAGACTCAAGAGGCCGCTGGCGCGGGCGAACGCTGGCCTGGCGCCGCCCGGAATTGGGACCTCGCCCGCATCGCCGAGGCCCGGCAAGATCGGAGCGAACCCCGCCGCCGTTCCCTGGAGATCATTGCGCCAGCGCATCAGGGGCAGTATGTGCTCACGGGAGAGGAACAGGGCGACCAGCTACGGCTTCGCAGCTCGCTCGATGGGGAAACCGAGGTGCACTGGTATCTGAATGGCCGCTATCTGGGGAAGACGGCGGACGGCAATGAAGTGATGCTTGAACTGGACCCGGGCGATCATGAGGTCACCTGCATGACCCCCAGCGGCGCGACGCGCACGGCCGAGTTTACCGTCGAACGCCCAGAACGCAAGCGCTACTTCTGACCTGGGGGAAGGACATCCCCGGGCCTTCGGAAATAGTTCGCACCGCCGGCATCTTGCCGGCTTTCAAATACAATTCCCCCTTGGAAGGGGGGGCGGGGGGGGATGTAAAAACGTCTACCCCGCGGGCCATTGATAACACGCGAGGCGCCAGTCGCGGCCTTCGGCGGCCAGGGCCCCTTGACCTACGGCGCCCGCCAGGCCGAGGGCATCCGCGATGTCCGCCGGGGGTTCGGGGAGTTCGGGCAAGGCCGTCACGCGCCAACGCGTTTCCGCGCCAGGTTCGCGTTCGTATCCCACCAGAGCGTCCGCGCAGTCCGGGGCCCCATCCACTTCCAGCCCGCGCAATCCCGAGGGCACGCCCGAGCCCAAGCCTTTCACGAAGGCCTCTTTGCGCGTCCACAAACGGTAAAAGGCCGCGGCTTGCTCCGGGCCGTCATCCAACACCAATAGCGGCTCGGTTTCGCGGGGTTGGAAGAAGCGCTTGGCCAAGCCCGCGAAGTTCGCCTTGCGCCGGGGATGTTCAATGTCCACCCCGACTTCGCGGCCCGGCGTAACGGCTATTACCGCCCAAGGGCCGGAATGCGCGACGTTGAACCGCAGCTCGCCGTACGTCCCCGCATCAGGGATATACGGTTTGCCGTGAGAGCCGATGGCGAACGGAATCGGGCCATTGTCCGGCGGGCGGCCGAGGTAGCCGTCCAAGAGCAGTCTGAGGCAGGCGCGCGCCGTGATGAATTGCCGCCGGGCGCCGTCGTGGCTGAAGCGTTGCGCCCGCTCGCGCTCGTCGCTGGCGAGGCGTTGCAGGGCCGCCGCCTCGTCGATTACCGGCGGGGTGTTGCGAACAAGCCACACGTGAATCCAGCCAGACTCCAGCGGCGGCAGCGTGCTTGCGGGTGTCCATTGAGAGGGTATATCGGGCATCGTGGGAAATACCGGCGGTTATTGTAGAAGCGGCGCCCTCGCCGCTTAGGAGTGTTGATGTGTTGATTGGCTTAAGCGGCGAGGGCGCCGCTTCTACGTCTTTGCATCCCCCAGCGTCTAACATACATGAGAGGGAATTATGCCGCCGCCTTCCATGCCGGCAAGATGCCGGCGGTACGGGTGATTCCCGCTTGGACGGGTGCTAGCGGATGTACATTAGCCCCCCGTTTGGCCGTTACTCTTCCTTTTGAGATGTATCGCCCTGACCTTTGCCGCATGTGGGGCAGGACATGTTTCCGTCGGCGTCCACCACCCCGCCGCACGATGGCCGCAGGCATTTGCCGGTAACGAGGTAGCCCACGCCCATGATGAGCATCGCAAGCAGGAAGATGATGAACGTTGCTAGCAAGACGGTACCCATAATACCTCCTAAGTGGGTCCGGCTGGTCTCTTCTAGGCGAAGCCTCCGTTATTCTAGAAGGTAGCTGTCGAAATCGCCGGTGGTTTGATGTTCGTAGACGCCTTCCTCCACTTCCGTGATGAGCATGGCGTCTAGTCCTTCCGCCTCGGCCAAGGCGAGCCCTTCGTCCGGCCCCTTGACCAGGAGGGCGGTCGCCCATGCATCGGCATATGTATTGTCTTCATCTATAACACTTGCCGAGACGAGATTATGCCTGACCGGCCACCCGGTGGCTGGGTCGATGGTGTGGGAATAGCGTTGTCCTTCGTGCTCGAAGAACTGGCGATAATCGCCAGAAGTGGCCACTGTCATATCCACAATGCCGGCGACGGCATGGACCTCTCTCCTCCCGGGGTCGGGCCGTTCAATGGCGATTCGCCAAGGTTCGCCGCGCTGATTGTGGCCCCGGGTGCGCATTTCCCCGGCGACGGACGCCATGTAGCGGTCAAACCCCTCGGCTTCAAGCGCCTCGCCAACTGCGTCGACGGCGTATCCCTTTGCGAGGGACGAGAGGTCACACGACACGTCGGAGCTGGTCTTCCGGATGGCGGGCGTATCCGGATCCAACTCGATCTGTTCATACCCCACGCGCTCTCGAGCCGCCTCGATTTCCTGCTCGGGCGGGGGGAGAGTTTCCGCCTCGCCGCCGGGGCCAAATCCCCATAGGTTGACGAGCGGTCCCACGGTAATATCAAGGGCGCCGTCAGAGCGTTCGCTCACGTCCATGGCGATTTCGAAAACGGTGTAGGTTTCCTCGGAAATCTCTTGAAAATCCGTGGAGTCCGATGCGTTGAATTGGTAGAGTTCAGCGTCGGGGCGGTAGGTGGACATTAGATTGTCCACCTTTTCGAGGGTTTCCATGATGGCGCGGGAGATCGCCTCGTCCTCCTCCTGCGTCAGCATGTCCTCCGTAATAACTTTGACGAGGTATTCCGTGCCCAAGGCGTGTCCGCCGAAACTGTGTTGCATAGGGCCTTCGCCAATGGGCGCCACGGGCTCGCAACCGCCCAGCACGGCCGCGGCTAACGAGGCTACACACAAAGCGCGAAAGCAACGCCAACGGGAGCCGGGGAGATGCGCTGGTTTAGGAATCATGGGTGTTCCTTCCCCCAACCGGATTAGATGCCGAAGTCGTCGAATGAGATGTTCTCGTCTTCCACACCCAACTCGTATAGCATATTCATGGTGGCCGAGTTCATCATGGGAGGCCCGCAGATGTAATACTCGACGTCCTCTGGCGCGGGATGATCCTTGAGGTACTGCTCGTAGAGGACTTGGTGGATAAACCCCTTGGGGCCCGTCCAATTATCTTCGGGTAAGGGTTCGGACAGCGCCAGGATCCAGTCAAAGTTGTCGTGCTCGGCGGCGAGTTTGTTGAACTCCTCAATATAAAACGCCTCGCGGTAACTGCGCGCTCCGTACCAGAACGTTACCTTCCGGTCTGTCTTGAGCCGGTAAAACTGATCGAAGAGGTGACCACGCATGGGGGCCATCCCCGCGCCTCCTCCCACGAAACACATCTCGGCATCCGTGTCCTTGGCGAAGAAGTCGCCGAACGGGCCCGAGACGGTCACCTTGTCGCCGGGTTTCAGGCTGAAAAGATAAGAACTCATCTTGCCGGGGGGCGTGCCTTCTGGCGCATGGGCAGAAGGCACTGCAATGCGGACATTCAGCATGATAATGTCCGACTCCTCAGGATAATTCGCCATCGAGTAGGCCCGCTGAACCGGCTCATCCACGGTTGAGGTTAGGTCCCAAAGTTTGGACTTATCCCATTCGTCTTTGAACTCTTCATCAATATCAAAATCCTTGAAGTGCACGGTGTGGGGCGGGCATTCAATCTGAATGTAACCGCCCGCCCGGAAGGGGATGGTTTCGCCGGCCGGCAGGTCGAGAATAAGCTCCTTGATGAATGTGGCGACGTTATTGTTGGAACGGACCGTGCATTCCCACTTCTGAACATCGAAGATCTCGGCCGGGAGTTCGATCCGCATGTCCTGTTTGACCTTGACCTGACAGGTCAACCGAACGCCCTCTCGCGCCTCGCGGCGGTTGATATGGCCTTTTTCCGTGGGGAGCATGGCCCCTCCACCTTCGAGGACCTTGGCTGTACACACGCCGCAGGTGCCCTGTCCGCCGCATGCCGACGGGATGTAGATCTCATGATTTGCCAAGGTGTCCAGCAGCGTCGAGCCGGCGGGCGTTGTAAACGACTTCTCAGGGTCGTCGTTGATGGTAATGGTGACTTCACCGCCGGCCGCCAGCTTGGATTTGGCGGCCATGATGACGGCGATGAAAAGCAAAACCACCACCGTGAACATTGTTACGCCCACGACAATCGTTACCAGTGAAATCCACTCCATGGATGTGCCTTTCTCTACGTCTCAATTTGCGGCGGAGCAAGGGGTTACAACTGAATCCCCATGAAGCCCATGAAACCTATGGCCATGAGCCCCGTGGTAATGAAGGTAATGCCAAGGCCCCGCAGGCCGGGCGGGATGTTGCTGTAGCGCAGTTTCTCGCGAATGCTCGCCAGCGCCACCACGGCCAGGAAGAAACCAAAACCCGCGCCAAATCCAAAAACGATGCTCTCCGGGAAGGTGTAGTCCCGCTGCACCATGAACAAGGCGCCGCCAAGGATGGCGCAGTTCACCGCGATGAGGGGGAGGAACACGCCCAAGGCGGCGTAGAGTTTGGGCGCGTACTTATCCAGGGCCATCTCCACAATCTGGACCGTCGCCGCGATAGCCCCTATAAACGCGAGATAGCGAAGGAACATCAGGTCCACACTGGCGAAGGCCGGACTCAACCACGCCAGCGCGCCAGGGGCAAGGACATATTGATAGACAAGGTTGTTCAGCGGCACGGTGACGGTCAACACGAAGATCACCGCCAAACCAAGGCCTTGAGCGGTTTCGAGCCGCTTGGACACGGCCAAGAACGAGCACATGCCCAGAAAGTAGGCCAGGGCCATGTTCTCGACAAAAACGGCGCGTACGAGTATGTTGAGAAGATCTTCTAGCATGCCACGTGTTTCCTTGCGTTGGGCGGGTTAGGAGGTGGCGCTTTACTCCGCCTCCACCTGCTCGGGTTTCCATTCACGGAGGGCCCAGATGAAAAAGCCAATGATGAAAAAGGCCGCCGGGGCCAGCACCATCATCCCGTTGGTGGGATACCATCCGCCATCGGACGCAGTCTGCATGACCGGCACGTTGAAGAGCGTGCCCATCCCAAACAGCTCGCGGAAAAACGCCACACCCATGAGAATGATGCTGTATCCCAGGGCGTTTCCGAACCCGTCGAGGGCGCTCAACAGAGGTCCGTGTTGCATGGCGAAGGCCTCGGCCCGCCCCATGATGATGCAGTTCGTGATGATGAGGCCAACGAATACGGACAGCTCTTGACTGATCTCGTAGACAAAGGCCCGCAGCACCTGGTCGGTGATAATAACGAGCGAGGCGATGATGGTAAGCTGAACGATTACGCGGATATGGCTCGGAATCCCGCTACGCAGGATGCTCACGGCGACATTGGATATGGTCATCACGCAAATGACCGCCAAGCACATGATGAGCGCCATGTCCATGCGCACGGTGACCGCCAGCGCCGAGCAGATTCCGAGCACCTGCAAGGCGATGGGATTGTTGTTAAAGAGCGGATCAAGCAGCGTCTCGCGTTCTTTTCGGCTAAGCAGCTTGGGCATCGTCTATCACTCCCTCTTCTTCCCGAAGCCGTTCCAGTAACGGACCGAATCCTTCGTCTCCCATCCAGAAGCGGATCATATTGTGTACGCCGCGTGCGGTGATGGTCGCGCCGGAAAGTCCGTCCACCCGGTGGGGCTCTTCTTCGGGAGGCCCTACGTCTTCTCCTTGAACGACTGCAAGGGTGGGTTGCCAATCCTCGTCGTAGATTTCTCGTCCTTCCCAATTAGCTTGCCAGTCTGGGTCGTCGACTTCGCCGCCCAGTCCAGGGGTTTCCTCGTGTTCGTAAAAGGTAATGCCTCGGACGGTCTGCAGGTCCATTTCCAGGGCGATGTAACCGTAGAGGGTTGACCACAGGCCTTCCCCTTCGATGGGAAGGACAAGAGACTCGGGCTCACCATCTTCAACCCCGTCTTCGTCATAGACGTAGTACACGATCATGTAATCCGGAATCCTTGACACGCCGGCTGGATTGCGGGAGATGGCGCGGTGTTGCTCTGGATCCCGCCGCATGGCTGCGGGGTCATAATCGGCTGCCTCAATTTCGGGCAGGTCCTCGCCCGAGACCATGTCGACGGCTATCTCCTCGATGCGGTCCTCGAAGATGGCGTCCACTTCGTTGGCCGGCGGCCGTTCGCCAGGCTCGATGAGACCGGCGGCCGCTAGGACATTCTGGCGCCGATCCAGGAGACGGTTGCGTTCTTGCACGTCCCTAAGCCCCACAGCGGCCGTGGAGACCAAAATGGAACACACCAGACACACGGCCGCCGCAAAGGTAAAGGTGTAAGCCGTTGGACTAAGTTGCATAACCGGCTTGTCTCCGTTTGATGTTTCTAGCTTTCACAAAGGTGTCGATATAAGGGGCAAACATGTTCATGAAAAGAATGGCGAGCATCCATCCCTCCGGGAAACCGGGATTGACGACTCGGATTAGAATCCCGAGTACGCCGATGAGAATTCCGTACACCCAGCGTCCGGGATCGGTGAAGGCGGCGGATACAGGGTCCGTCGCCATGTAGACCACCGCAAAGGCGAAACCGCCCAGGACAAGATGCCAATGCCAGGGCATCTCGAACATAGGGTTCGTATCCGACCCTATAATGTTTAACAAACCGGTCATGACGAAACTTCCCAGAAGCACGCCCACCATGATGCGCCACGAGCCCATCCATGTCGCCCTTAGAAGAATGGCGCCCAGGAGGCAGGCCAATACAGAGGTCTCTCCCATGGAGCCTGGTATGAACCCGATAAACGCATCCCACCACGTGACGCCGTTGGCGAACGCCGCCTGCCCTTCTTCACTCGCCTTGGCCAGCCACGTCGCGCCGGAAACAGCGTCTGGGGCTTCCCAAGTTTGGGCCGCTATCCAGACGCGATCCCCGGAGAAGCTGGCGGGGTAGGCGAAGAAGATGAACGCGCGGGCGGTCAGGGCGGGATTGAGGAAATTCATGCCGGTGCCGCCAAAGATCTCTTTCCCCACAATAACCCCAAACAAAATACCGACCACGACTTGCCACATGGGAACGGTTGGGGGAAGAATTAAGGGAAACAACATGCCCGTAACCAAAAACCCTTCGTTAACTTCATGCCGCCGCACAATGGAGAACAAGACCTCGGCGAGACCGCCCACGATGTACGTGACCAATAGCACCGGTACGAAGAAAAGCCCCCCATATACCGCGCAAGAGAGGATGCTGTCCGGCGTAAACCCCAACCCCAGCCACTCCATGACGCTGGTCTGCCAACGGTCGAGGGGAGGCGCCCCCGCGGCGATCGCCTTGTTCGCCTGCAACCCCGTGTTATAGAAGGCCATAACTATTGTGGGAATGAGTGCGATGACCACGAGGCTCATGAGACGCTTGAGGTCGAGGCCGTCGCGCACGTGCGGGGCCGACTTGGTTACGCGGGAGGGCGTGAATAAGAACGTGTCCATTGCCTCGAATAGGGGGTAAAACCTTTCGAGTTTCCCGCCTTTCCGAAACGCCCGCGCCTGGCGGTCCAGCATTTTACGCAAAAACTGCATTACCCTTCCCTCTCAATTTCGGTGAGGACATTGCGAAGATGATGCCCGAAATCGTATTTGCCCGGGCACGCAAAGCTGCATAGGGCCAAATCCTCCTCTTCCAACTCCAGGCACCCCAGTTTCTCGGCCTCCTCCAAGTCGCCAATGGTCAACGCGCGCAACAGATAGGTTGGGATAATATCCAGCGGCGTCACCCATTCATACGTCCCAATGGGCACCATGGCGCGAGGGTCGCCGTCGGTGTTGGTGGTGAAATCGAACCGGGCGTTGGGAAACAGCGCCGAGGCAAAGGCGTTCGTTACGGAGAATATGTCGCGGCCGAGGCCGAGCCATCCCAAGAACTTGCGTTCGCGTCCTTCCCGGAGCACGGAAACCTGGTTATGGCGTTGCCCCAGATACCCAAAGACGTCTCCCATGGCCGTCCGGCCGCTCAGGACTGACCCCGAGATGACCCGGTTCTCGCCTTCCTGCAACTCTCCCTCCACCAGCGGGTCCAGATGGGCGCCCGCCCGCGTGGTCAAGAGACGGGGGGAGATGACTTGCGGGCCGGCCAGCGAGATGACGCGCTCCACGTCCACACGGCCGGTCTGGAAGAGGCGGCCAATGGTCACCACCTCTTGATAATTAGTGTACCACACGGTCTTCTCGAAGGGGACCGGGTCCACGAAATGGATATGCGTGCCGGGAAGGCCGGCGGGGTGGGGGCCCGTGAACTCCTCGACCGTGATTCCTTCCATGGACGCGCCAGGAATGGTTGCCTTGGGCGATTTGCAGAGGTAGACGGGGCCGGTGGTGAGTTTGCGGAGGACTTGGAGACCTGTCTCGAAGTCTTGCCCCTTGCCTTCCAGCACGGTCTCGGGCGGCGGGGCGAGCGGGTTGGTGTCCATCGCGGTGACGAAGATGGAGTGGGGTTCGCCGTCCGGCGGAGGAACCTTGCCAAAGGGCCTTGTGCGAAGGCAGGTCCATAGCCCCGACTCGATGAGCAACGAGCGGATTTCTTTCTCACTCAATTGCTCCAGGGGAGCCCCGGAATAGCTCTCGAACGGATGGAATTCATCTTCGGCGGGAGCCCCGGCGCGTTCGTTTCCGCTGAGTTCAATCACGACCGATTGAAGCGCCCGTCTTGCGCCGCGGTTGACGGCTGTAAGCGTCCCTGCTCCCAGGGCGGTGTAGATCACGCCGGGGTTTTTCTTGTCCTCGAACAGCGGCTGGCCGCGCTTCACCTCGCTGCCGGGCTCGACAAACATAGTCGGCCGCATGCCCACGTAATCCGCGGCCATCAGCGCCACGCGGGTCACAGGGCGGCCGGGCTCGATGCGTTGTTCGGGCTCTCCCGTAATGGGGAGATCCAATCCCTTCCTTAGTGTGTGTACGGCCATGGGTGTGCTTTATCCCTCGGTTGCTTATCCGTCCGTCCGGCGGGGCTTTTTGAACAAAAGGCGTTCAGTACGAGCCATCCGGCGGGAGATGCCACGGCGATGCGTAATCATGGTGCGCCATGGGGGAGGCTGTTTCCATCGTTCTAATCCGTAAACGTCTGCCAGGCGGCGTTATACTCCCTTGTTCGGCGAATTTAGAATACGCCTGTAACGGGGCGCGCATTGCGAGAGGAATCACGCGCGGTGGTCAGGACCGGACGAGACGTCTTGACCTGAAGGTATGGACTTGCCCAGCGTGGCGTGCGAGGCGCGGTGGAAAACCGCTCCTAGCGCATATACCACGCGCGGCCAACGTGTGAAACACTGCCCCTCGCCTTGGGGCCTGCTTTTTCGAAAAGGCATATCCCCTGGGCGATTCGCGTATGGGACACCTTCCCCTATTCCCTGTAACTCGGGAGTATATTGCCAAAAAGTTTCCCAAAAAACAACTGTCTTTTGAAAACGCCATGCCCTAGGTCTCGGGGTTTGAGATAGACGCCCCGCCCTTCCCAACGTTGTTTACAGTTGTGTGGGCGCTATTGTATGATGCTAAAACCGCGTTGGGAGGCCGCGCGCTGTTCGTGTGGCTTCCTTGAAAACGGCGCCATGATCTCTGGGAAAAGGGGTGTGGAAGGCTTGAGCCTGGTCTGGGCAGGGCCGAAGACCCGTCCCTATCCGGAGACAGAACAAATGTTTAACAAAAGGAGGATGCATCATGACGAAGAAAGCGTTAGCGTTAGGGTTGGCGATGGGGTTGTTGGCGGGGTTCGCCGCTCAACCTGTGGATGCCCAATCCGAGAACGACCCGCCGCATGTCAACATCGACCTGGACATGGACGAGCAGCAGGCGGAAGTACACATTCGAGGCGAACATTTCACCACCTACCAGTTCGGGGACGACTCCCGCATTCCCCATCTCTGGCCCATGCACGCGGAAGGCGGGGTGACCATCACCCGGAACTACCCCCTGGGAGAGGATGAGCCCGTGGAGAGCACGGACCACGAACACCATCACTCGTTTTGGACCGCGTTCGGCGATGTGAATGGGCATGACCACTGGCACGATCTGCCCATTGTCACGCAAAACGTCGAGGCGGAATCAGGCGACGACTCCGGCTGGATTCGCGCCGAGAACATGTGGCCCGATGACGAGGGCGACCCCATCGTCGATGAGACCCGCGAGTACCGCTTCTACGACACGCCGGCGCACGGACGGATCTTCGACCATACGGTGACCTTTACGGCCTCGTACGGCGATGTCAGCTTCGGCGATTATAAGGAGGGCATGGTAGCCTTCCGCATCCGCCCCGAGATACAAGGCGACGAGGCGGGTGTGCTCACCAACTTCGAAGGCGAACAAGGCGAGGAGAACATCTATGGCGCGCCCGGGCCCTGGATCGATTACTCCGGTCCCATCGAGGGCGTGGGCCAACGGGGTATTGCGCTGTTCAGCCATCCCAGCAATTTCCGGGAACCGCCCTGGCATGTGCGCGACTATGGTCTCGCGGCCGCCAACCCCTTTGCCCTGTCCGGCGTGGCCGGGCTCGACGAAGACGGGACCTACGTGCTTGAAGAAGGCGAAAGCCTGACCTTTATCTTCCGCGCCTATATCCATTCGGGCGATGTGGAAGAGGCCGATGTGGCCGGGCAGTACGAGGCGTTCGCCGAGGACGAATACTAAGCCCGGCTGAACAGACACACCCAGCCACTGCTTACCGCGGGGGGATGCGTGATGACGTGTCCCCCCGCAGTCTATTCGGCGGCGCAAGCAACTTTGGCAGGGAGCCGTGGATGATACACATTTAAACCGCCAAACCATACGATAAGGGGGGAATGATGATTCGCTTTCGCACTACAACACAATGTTTGGGGCTGATCGCCGTGATGGCGGCGGCCTTGATGTCTTTTCCTGTCCATGGGGCCGGGGAGCCCCTCGATCTACACGCCATCCAATGGGATCCAATGGGCGATACCGCCCCCGCCGAGAAGGTGGACTTCGATGGCGTCAACGGCGTGCGTTTACCGTGCAATTTAGAGGGCGCGGATTCTAAGCGCGCCAGTTGGGACGCGGAGGTGGAGCTGGACTTGTCGGGAGCATCGGGTCTCGAAATCGAGATGCGATGCGCGGATCCGGGGCCGATTTCCTCGCTAAGCGTCTACATGCAAAGTGGGGACGGTTGGTATCGGGCCACGGCGGAGCTTCCTGGCGAGGATTGGACCACCCTGCGCATCCGGCGGGAAAACACTGGAATCGAAGCTGAGCCGGCCGGCTGGAGCCAGATCTCAACCGTGCGCCTCTCCGCATGGCGTGGCGCTGACCAAGATACACGGATGGACGTACGGAGCATGCGCGTGGTCCCGGCGGAGGGAACCATCGGCGTGCTGCGCACCGAGGCCGCCGTGGCGGCCGGACAAGGCGGCGATACTGTCAGCCGGCAGGTGGAGCGGATTTGCGCCATGTTGGGCGAGTTGGGGTTGAAGCACCAGCTCGTCAGCGACTTAGAGCCCGAAGGGTTGCCGCTCACCGATTTGGACCTGCTCATCATGCCGTACACCCCGGACCTGCCGGCAGAGATCGAAGCGGATATTGTCCGGTGGGTGGAGGACGATGGAGGCCGGGTGCTTGCGTTCTACCACTTGCCCAACGCTATCGCGGAAGCCGGCGGGCTTCGCCCGGGTCAGTATATCGGGCAAGAGCAGCCTGGTCACTTCGCCGCCATCGTTCCCACGGCGCGGCTCCAGGGAGCGCCCGAACGCGCGGCGCAACCGTCGTGGAACATCACGGTGGCCGAACCGGCGGCGGACGATGCCCGAGTGTTGGCCGGTTGGCAAGATGAGTCGGGGGAGGACCTCGACATGCCCGCCATCGCCGGCTCGCCCCGCTTGGTCCACATGACCCATGTGATGCTCCCCGAGGATGCCGCCGCCAAGCAGCAACTCCTCTTGGCGATGCTGGGGTATCTCGACGAGGGCGTTTGGCGGGACGCCGCGGAGGGCATGCTGGCCCGCGTTGGAGTGGTGGCCGGATACGCCGGGCTGGCGGACATGCGGGCCGGCCTGAGCGAGCCTCGCGCCTTGGAAGCGCTGGACCAAGCCGAGGGCCTCGTGGAAGAGGCGGAGGGCCACATGGAGCAGGGGGCGTTTCTTGAAGCCATTGCCCTGATGCGTGAGGGGGAAAAGAAGGCCACCGAGGCTTTCGCCAAGAACCAGACGCCCGCCGCCGGGGAATGGCGGGGCTTCTGGCGCCATCAACCCGATGGCGTGGGAGGCGAGGATTGGGATACGGCCATCCAGCGGCTGGCGGAGAACGGGTTCACCGCGATACTGCCCAACATGCTTTGGGGCGGCCTTGCGTATTACCCCAGCGAAGTCCTGCCCCAGGCCGAAGAGGTCAAGGAAGGCCGGGATTTTATCGCCGAATGCCTGGAGGCCTGCCAAGAACATGGCGTCGAGCTGCACGTCTGGAAGGTCAACTGGAACATGGGCAACCGGGCCCCGGCCGAGTTCGTGGAGCGGATGCGCGCCGAAGAGCGGCTTATGGTTAACTTCGACGGCTCCGAGGAATCGACGTGGCTGTGCCCGTCCCACCCCGACAACCAGCAACTGGAAATCGACGCGATGCTGGAAGTCGCGGCGAACTACGACGTGGACGGGGTCCACTTCGACTATATTCGCTATCCCGGGGCGCACGGGTGCTTCTGCGACGGATGCCGCGAACGGTTTGAGGAACGCTTGGGCGAAGAAGTGGCGAATTGGCCCGAGGATACCCGCGACGATCCGGAGGTTCGCGAGGCCTGGCTCCAGTTCCGGCGCGATCAAATCACTGCCGTCGTCGCGGAAGTGGCCGAAGGGCTTCAGGAACATCATCCGGACGTGCAGCTTTCCGCGTCGGTGTTCTCGAATTGGAACACTTCCCCCGACAGCATCGGACAGGACGCCGAACTGTGGTGCGAGCAGGGCTATCTCGACTTCCTGTGTCCCATGAACTATACCCCGCACAACCACGTCTTCGCCCGCCAAACCTCAACCCAGATCGGCAAGGCGCACGGCGTGCCCGTGTATCCGGGGATCGGCTTATCCACCTGGCCGGGCATGCAGCGGGACGCGGTCAAGCTCATCGAGCAGATCCGCCTCGCCCGCGAAAGCGGCGCCCCCGGCTTCACCGTCTTCGAGTACGACCAATCCGCCATGATCGATGTCCTGCCAATGGCCGGCATGGGCATCACGCGGGCGGAGTAAGGAAACTGATCGCGAACGTAGGCTTCATACAAAACCACGGAGAGACACAGATGAACGCGGATTCACCGATACGCGCCGGGCGGAGCAGCCTTTGAGCGCTTCGTCCATGATTGCGAGCCGGGATCGGAGATTCGCGAAAGCCGCTACGAAGGAGAGAACACCATGAAGCTTGCTATGTCATTTGCTGCGACGCTATGGATACTCGCTGGGCAGCTGGGTAATAGTCCCAATGAAGCTAGTGCGGCCGAAGCCTCCGAGCTGGAATACACCGCCTCGTGGATTGGCAACACCTTCAGCGGAACGCCGGGCTGGGTTCCGCATGACATCGATGACATTTATGTGGCTGAGGACGGCACGGTCTACACCAACGTCCGCTGGGAAGAGAACCGAAACAACGTCATGGCCATTCGGGATGGGGAGTACATCGCCGGCATCAGTCCTTTCGATTTCACTGGCGGCGGCAATGTGCCTCGGACGGTTGGCAAGGCCATTACGGGCAACGAACGCTACATCTTTTACAGCAGCGCCTCCGCCGAAGGCGAACCCTCCGGCGAAGCCATCACGAGGCGGGACCGGCCGGACATCACCGAGGGGCATTTGACTAGGGACTTGGGCGTGAACGTAGTGGGGCTGGCGGCCTCGGAGGAAGAGGTGTACGCCGCCTGCGCCGATAGCGTGATCCGCGCGTTCGACGTCGAGTTGGAACTGTTGCGGGAATTCCCCGTCGAGGGCTCGCCGGGCAAGATGTGCCTCGACGCGGAGGGCGCGCTGTGGTATCTGGACGGCGATGTCATCCGGCGGTACAGTGCGGACGGGACACCGCTTGATCAGGAAATCCAGTTGCCCGGCGATGTGGTTGCCACGGCCGTGGCGGTGACGCCGGACGGACGGCTGCTGGTGGCCGACGCGGGGTGGCGCGAACAAATACGCATCTACGAAAACATCACGGATTCGCCTGAGTTGCAAGACACGTTCGGGGAGACCGGGGGCGTTTACGCGGGAGACACTCCGGGGCGGCACGGTCCCATGCGCTTTCTTGGACCTAACGGTGTGGGAGCTGACGCCGAAGGAGATATCTACGTGGCCCACGCCATGCACGCCGAAGATTACATCGGCTCGGCGATGCTTCAGAGCCACACCGAAGACGGGCGATTGAACTGGCAGGTAATGGCGCAGGAGTGGATTGACGCCCTCGCGATTGATCCCGAAACCGGCGAGGAGGTCTACTCGAAGAAGTCGCGTTACTCCATGGACTTTTCCCAACCCCCCGGCGAGGAGTGGACGCTGGAAGCGACTACCATTCACCGCCACGAGTTTCCCGAGGATCCCCGCTTGAAAGAGGGACACCAGGGCGGGACCCTGGTGCGGCATATCGATGGCCACCGGTTGCTTTACGTGAATGACATGTTTGGGAAGTACTTCATCTTCCGGTTTGACCCCGAGCATTACGGCGAGATCGCCATTCCGGCCGGACGCATTACATCGTCGGAGATTTGGTATGACGCGGATGGCGACGGTCACGAGTCGGCGGATGAGGTAACCGAAATCGACACCGCCGAATCGCGCGGCTGGTGGGTGGACACGGAAGGGACCATCTGGCAGGCCACACGTCACGAGGCGATATACAAGTATCCTCTCCAAACCATTGATGAGAATGGCGTTCCCGTGTACGACGTGGACGGTCGCGAGCAGTTCTCCAACGCGGGGCCGATTGAGGATGTCAGGCGGATTTACTACGAGCCCGAAGAAGATGTCCTTTATCTTGGCGGCGGGACCTCGGATGATCCCGCCCAACACTGGAAGCCCATGGGACCCAACCTCACACGATACAGCAATTGGCATTCGGATCCCGCCGAAGATTGGCGGATAACGCTGCCGTATCAGCTCGACGATTTTCAGCATGAATCCTACGAGCCCCACGGATTCGATATCGCTGGCGATTACATCTTTGTCGTCTGGGTAGGCGAGGTACCGGACTACGACATCCGTAGGGGCACGGTGGGTGTATACCGCCTTGAGGATCCCGCCGCCGAGGATGGGTTCCTGGGTTATTTGGAATCGCCGCCCGAGTTTGGTGTCGAGCATGTCGGCATCATGGATATCTGCCACGCCATCAACGCGTACCGGCGCGACAACGGGGAGTACATCGTGTTTATCGAAGACGATGCGCGCAGCAAGAATGTCATGTTCCGGTGGCGGCCGGACGGCGAGTGATGCGTGACCGTCTGGAAGGAGAGGTTTCTGGGGACGCGCGCCGCGTGGTGAAAGTCAGAACATCTCCATAGGAGGGGAAACCATCAAGAACCCCCATTCTGTTTCGAAGCAAGCGGCTTTCGCGGCGGCCATGGCCGGAGAGTTTTTTCTACTGGCGGGACGCAGGGGAGCCCGTAGCTTCTAGAAGCGGCTGACACGGACGCGCTTTTCTTTTTCAATGGGAAGAGCGCGTCCGTGTCAGTTGGACCTTCTTGTTGATAGCGAAGGCGGCGCGTTCGCTTATTGCATCGCCTCGAAGCGCAGCTTCGTCCATCGTCCGCGCGACCACCCGTCCGCCTCGTTCGTCGCGGTGTTGAACTCGACCTGGATCGTGTCTCCGGGGGCAATCACCACGTCTTCCCACGTGGTCTCCGCACTTTCGTAGGTACTGTCCACCTCTGGATTCTGGAAGGCGCCCACCTGTTCGCCGTTCACGACCAGGCGATAGGTCGATTCGCCGTCGTTTTCGGCGATGGTCTCCAGGGTGACGCGGTACGTCCCGGCGGGGCCTTCGAACTCCGTGCGCGCGGCGGCGAACTCGTCCTTGTGCTGCGCCGGGTCGATGGCGAGCGCGTCGCGCTCTTCATCGCGGTAGGCGGCAACGAAGCCATCCACATCGATGTCGTCGAAGTCGGCGAGCGCGCTCAGTTCAAGGGCGCCGCCGAGATTGGCCGCGTCGGCGTGGCTTAGCTCGGTGACGGATAGCAGCCAGTCCTTCCGGCCGGGCTTGGTGAAGACCGCCCTGCAGGGGCCTTCGATGCGTCCAGCCGCCAAGAGTTCATCCGCTCCTTCGCCCGTGCGCGGATTGAACCATCCGTAGACGTAGTCGCCCTCGGGCAGCTCGAACTCGGCGTTGCCGGACTTCAGGTAGACGAGGTAGCGTTCGTTCGGCTTGGCGAAGACGTAGTCGTCTCCGTTGGGCGTGAGATCGTCCATCGACTCCATTCCGTCCCAGAAGGGAATCTGCTGCTGCTTGAAGAAGTCGAGCAAGTACCGGCACTGTTCCCACATCTTCTCGCGGGAGCGCCAGTCCTCGCAGGTCAGGTCCGAGTGGTCGTGCTGATAGCCGAAGTACCATTCGATGCCCGCGCCGCCGGCCATGAACGCGCCCCAGAGCGCGTTCATGCGCGGGTTGTCGCGCGTCGGGTCTTCATGGTCGGGAATGAGGCCGTGCGAGGCGTCGCCCGGCTCGTCGCAGGCGACCACCCACGGCTTGCCCGCCTCGGCCGAGCGCTCGACGTAGTTGAGGACGCGCTGGTGGACCTGGGAGAAGTCGGGGCGGCTGGTCTGGAGCGAGAAGCCTGTCAGCGCCGAATCCGGGCCGAGCAGATCGTAGTGCGGCTCGCCCATGTTATGGATGACGATGTGGTGCTGGTAGGGATCGTTGTCCCAGAAGTACTGCGCCCAGGCCTTCTTTTGCTCCGTGGTCGCGTCATTGACTTCCTCGCCGAGGTTCCAATTCAGCGCCAAGTGGTGGGCGAAGCGCGCAATCAGTTCGCGGTAGTAGAGCGTGCGGTGCGGGCCCATGTCGCCGTTGTCGAGCAGCAGCTCATTCTCGGTCTCCTGCGTCTTGAAGTGCAGGTACATGCCCTTGCGCGTGGCGTGCTCGAAGACAATCTCCCACTGGGCCAGCCGCGACACGTCCAGCCGCTCGCGCTCGTCGTAGTCTGTGTATGGGAAGACGTTGCGGTCGTCGCCCTCAATGTTCATCGGCAGGAACGAGAAGACGTTCATCCCCTTGGACGCAAGGTAGTTAATCGCGCCGATCATGCCTTTCCCTTTGCGGTCTTGCCAAGTGGGATCGCCCTCTTCCCAATCACGGATGTGCGGTTCCCAGGTCTTGATGAACTGGTCGTTGTGGCCGTCGTCCTTGAAATCGCCGTCGAAGTCGGCATAGGCGAGAAAGTTTTCCGGCGCGTCGGCTCCCGCCTTGAGGAAATACTCGTCCGTCTCCGCAAAGCGCAGGTAGTGCTCGCCTACGTACTGGAGGAGTCCCTTGGCGCGCATGTCGCGGCCGGTCTTGTCCGTCGGGCCCACCTCGAAGCTGCCCGTGGCCCCATCCATGGAGCCGCCGCTTTCGCCGGCGTCTCCCTCCGCGCTGACCGCGACATTTGGGCCCGTGCGGAACGAGGCGCTATACTCCCATTCGCCCGTTTGGCTAGGCGCGAGATGGGCGCGCCACTTGCTCCCGCTGTCGGCGGAAGTGTTCGCCGCGTCGCCGTCCGCGGCGTAATAGCCGGGGACGACCAAGCGCTCGCCGCTTTCCGGGTGAGTAAACGTGACGTTTAAGCGATAATCCATGAAAGGATTCGGGTCCGCCTGCTCGCTGGTCTGCGGGCCCTCGAAGGTGAGGGTCACGTTGTGCCACTTCTTGAGTTCGCCCGAGATCTCGGCGGCCATGCCGGACGCGCTGAGCAGTGCGCCGAGCAAAGCCATGAGCAACAGGCGTGCGCGGATGTTCTTCATTGATTCCATTCCTTTCCTTGGTTATCGTTTTCGGAGCCGCGGCTCCGTTTTCACGGGGATGCGCGGGACGCCTTCGCACCGCTGGACTAGCGCTGCGGCGCGTCCCGCGCATAGGGCAGTGTACAGGGAGGGGGACGCTGAAATAAAGAGCCATGCCAGGCCCTAGCGAGCCGGAGCCGCAAGGGCGATTACGTGAGACTCCGGCGTCTTGATGAAGCCCCAAGAGGTTGCCTGCGAACGCGTTGGCCTGGCGGAGCGCGCCGCGGCCTGAACGAGCCCCTCACACGCGCTTAGCTCGCCTCGGGGATTTTGCGGGTCGCCCATGGTCCGAAGAGCGGGGCGGCGGAACGGGATCTCCCGGCGGCCGAAAAGGGCCTTTCGCCTGCGTTGGCCGGACATCCCCGGCTCGGAGTGGGCCGATGGAACCGATGTTCAAGCGGGGGGATTTATAGACCTGGTTACCCCCAGCGAAGGCCAGTGGGCGGCGGTGCTAGAACGCAAATCTAACCAATGAAGGCAAATAAGCTCACTGATTCAATGGAGAAGGAAAAAATGAAACCATCGACAAGCATTCCTGCAGCTCTTCTTTTCGTAACCCTGCTTGTTCCCGTTGCTAATGCTGAGATCCTCTATCACGCCGATTATGAAGAAGGGAAGATCCTCGACGAAGGCACATATGGGATCGGAGTGGAAAAATGCTGCGATCATTCGGTTAACGTAGTGGATGATGTCGCACGCAAAGGCGAATGTTCCGTCCGGTTCGAATCCCGCCGAGATGATCCCGAGGTGGCCGGCAGCCCAGGGCGGGCCGAACTCAAAGTGAAGAAAACAGAGCCCCTTGCTGAAGAATGGTATGCATGGAGCATTTTCACCCCTGAAAGCACGAAATCGGACATTAGCGAAATTTTAGGCCAGTGGCACGCCTCACCCGATTTTGATGAAGGGGAAGACTGGCGCTCACCGCCTTTGGATGTCCGCTTGAAGGATGACAAATGGCTTTTATCCGGCCATTACGCACCCCAGCGCGTGAATAATAATAGCAATCGTAAAGAAGGTTTCTCTAAAACCATCGGCACAATCAAAAAAGGCGTGTGGAACGATTGGGTGTTCCACGTTCAATGGGATTACCGCGAAGAGGAAGACGGTGGCAAGGGATTTGTGGAAGCCTGGCTGCAAGTGGATGGCGGCGGGTATGAAAAGGTTATCGATTACAAGGGACCTATCGGCTACAACGATGAACGGGGTGTTTACCTGAAATGGGGGATTTATAAACACCCATGGGGTGGTGGACACAAAGGGAACCAAAGCCGCCGAGTCCATTATTACGATGAAGTCAAAATCGGCGATGCCGATTCGAACTTCGAAGAGATGAAAGTGGATTAGACGCAATCTACCTGTATCCAAGACTTATGGAGGTAACCCAAGAATGAGAAGATGCTTGATCGTTCTGCAATTGGTGTTGGTGTTTCCATTGGCTTTGTCTGCCGATGAGCACAAACTCGAATCGAAAGAAGGCGTGGTTTACGAAACGCTGGAATGGTCGATCGAAAACCCCGACCACGAGGGCAACCCGTTCGGTGTGGAGGCCCGGGCCGAGTTCCAGCACGAGGAAAGCGACCGCACGATCGCCACGCCGATGTTCTACGACGGGCAAGACACGTGGAAGTTCCGCTTCACTGCGGCCGAAAGCGGTAGATGGAGGGTGCGGACCGTCAGCGGCGATGGGGACTTGGCCGGCTGGTCGGGCGAGGTCACCGTCGCGGAAAACGACGACCCGGGCGCCCACGGCTTCATGAGGGCGATCGACGGCAAGTGGGGCTGGCAGGGCAGCGGGGAGGTGTTCATCCCGCAGTACGTGGACGGCAAGGACTTGGACGCCTTCTACGACACCGACCGGGACGAAGTCGACGAAGCCAAGATCGACCGGAATATCGAGGAATTCGTCGACGAGCATGGGTTCACCGGGTTTCATCTCGAGGGAAGGGCTCACTGGTTCAACGTCGGCGGCGATCCGGGAGAGGAGCTTAATCCCGATCCCAGGACCTATCGGGTGCTTGAAACGATCATTCGCAAGGTCCACGAGAAAGGCGGCGCCTGCCACATCTGGATGTGGGGCAAAGACGGACACGGGGGGCCGAGCGACGTTACCGGTGAGCCCATGAGCGAGGCCGATCAACGGAACCTGCGCTACCTGGCCGCCCGCCTGGGCCCGCTGCCGGGCTGGTCGATGGGCTACGGTTATGACGTCGAAAACGGCTGGGCCACGCGCGAGCAGCTGGATGCCTGGAAGGCGTATCTGGAAGAGCATCTGGGCTGGGACCACTTCCTGGGCGCCCGGGTGGGGTACGACGAGAAGGGTCTGTACGCGGTCAGCCCTCGACCGCCGAGGCCGCCGCGCGACGGCGCGTACCGCTCGCCGATCGCCGATAAGTACACCACCTGGCTGGGCGGGGACTACCTCGGGTACACGAGCTACCGCCCGCTCTACCCGCGGTACAAGGAGGTGATGCAGCACCACCCGGATAAGCCCTCGTTCGAGGAAGACCGCTTCCGCCTGCGCGATCGGCCGGAGTGGGGCTACAAGGATTACAGCCCCGAGCTGACCCGCCGGGGTCTGTGGCACTCGGCGATGGCCGGGGGCGTGGCCAACATCTGGAGCAACCTGCTGCCCTCGTCGGCCGAGGGCGGCTCGCGGCCTTACGACAACCGGGCCGAGGGCTCGTTCGGCGGCACGCCCTACGTCGTGGACATCAAGCACCAGATCAAGACCTATTCCCGCTTCTTCGAGAACCGCTTCCTGCCGGAGATGCAAAGCTTCTACGACGGTCCCGAGCTGCGCCTGGCGGCGCCCGAGGGCGAGCATGCTTTGGTCTACCGCGAGGACACCGGCCTCGTCCGGCTGGACCTGCGCCGGATGGATGGCAGCCAGCCGGCGGTGGCCGTGGACACGAAACAGGACTACGAGGAGATTGAGATCGGCCCGCTGGAGCCGGGTGAGCACACGTGGGAAGCGCCCCACCGCTCGGACTGGGCCATCGCGGTGGGCGCCTACGAATGAACGCATGGAAACGAGCAAAGGGGCAGCCATGAAAAGCAACAGCAATCGAAAGCCGGCGGGGTGGTGGAGCCTGGCGCTGGCGCTCGCGGCCGCGCTCGCCGGCGTCGCCGAGGCGCAGGCGCAGACCGTGCGCGTCGCCGCGGAAGCCGGTGGCCGAGGTCCGGTTCGCCGCTGGCGGGCAGGAAGGAGCTGGTGATGAAGGGCCATGGCATGGCGTTGTTCTTAGGCAAGATCGGACTCGTGGCGATCGGGTGCTGGTGTTACAGTAACCCATCAACGTTCGGTTCGTTCGCCGTTTCCTTGGAGAAGCGGCCGGCGAATCATTGAAAAAGAAGGAGGAAGATTCTCATGCTACACCATGGTTTGTGGACGGCGCTCGCGTCAGCGATGATGCTGTGCGCACTGACCGGGTTGGCGGCGTCAGACGCGCACGCGGACGAGGACGGGATTCGTGTCATCCTGGACACGGACGCCAACAACGAAATTGATGACCAGCACGCCATCGCTTACATGCTCTTTAACCGCGATGTCTTCGACGTGGAAGGCGTCACCGTCAACGCTACCCGCGGCGGCGGCGAGGTGCAGCAACACTACGACGAGGCCGCGCGCATCGTGACCCTGTGCGGCCTTGAAGACGTGATTGATGTATACTTGGGCGCGAACGGAGACTTCGAGGACATCCGGCCCAACCTTGACGAGCCGGACTTCGACGGCCACGAAGCGGTGCATTTCATCATCGAGCGCGCCATGGCCGATGACGACCGCGAACTCGTCCTGCTTCCCATTGGCAAGCTGACGAATATCGCGCTGGCTCTCGAAAAGGAGCCCGACATCGCCGATAACGTCCGTATTGTCTGGCTTGGCTCCAACTACCCGCGAACCGGCGAATACAATATGGAAAACGATCGCGGCGCCGTGCAGTACCTGCTGGATGCCGATGTCCGCTTCGAGATCGCTACGGTGCGCTATGGCGAACCCTCGGGAACCGACGCGGTTCGCGCCACTCTGGAGGATATTCGAGAGAACATGCCTGGCGTGGGACCGAAGATTGACGAACCGATTACCGGCCGGCATGGCGGTGAGTTCGACACATGGGGCGACTATTCCGTCAATCTCTTCGAGAATTACAACATGTCTGGCGACCCTCCCGCGCGGCCCCTGTTTGATATGGCGGCGGCCGCCATCGTGAAAAACCCGGACTGGGCGGAGTCCACCACCATGCCCGCGCCCGCCCTGGAAGATCTCGACGATGGCGGCTGGGTGGAGCGCCCGGACAATCCGCGGGAAATCACCCTATGGGAGCACTTTGACCGCGAGGCCATCATGGCCGACTTCTACTCGCCGCCCTATGTGGACGCCGGCGAACCCACCCATTATGATGTCCGATTGGTTTTGCATGGGCGAACGCCTACCGTGGGAGCAGGGTCCGAAGTGCGGGTCGATGCCTGGCTCAGGGACGAGGACGGAAACCCTGTCCAGGAATCCGGCCGCGAGGTAAACTGGAGCGCTTCGAACGGAGGCAGTTTCTCTTCCTCCCAGACATCGACCGACGAACATGGGCGGGCCTCGGTGACCTTCACGGTTTCCTCCGAAGCCGAGGTGGAGCATGTGATCACGGCAACCGATGACGCGGACAATACACTCACCGGCGAGAGTCCCGTGATTACGGCGATCAGCCTGGAGGCGGCCGGGCTCATCGCATTTTATCCGTTTGATGAGACCGGCGGCGGCGCCGTGAGCGATCAGAGCGGGTATGGCCAGCCGTTGGACTTGGAGATGGCCGGCAATGTGGAATGGATCGAGGGGGAAGAGGCGGTTCTGTTGGACGGCGGATACTTGAGGAACAAGGATTCCGCGCGAAAACTGTTCGACCGAATAACCACTACCGGCAGATTCACGATTGAAGCATGGATCAAGCCTTCCGAGGCCGTCCAGGAAGGCCCGGGCCGGATAGTTAGCTATTCGAACGGGACGACTAACCGCAATTTCACGCTTGGCCACGGCCATTACGAGGATGCTTCCAATAACCTGGAATTTCGCGTCCGCACCACGGATACCAACAACAACGGCGAGCCATCATTGGATGCGGAAGCTAATCTGACGACAGACCTTCAGCATGTGGCCGTCACCTACAATGGATCGACGGTAAGGGTCTACAGGGATGGCAGCGAGATTCTTTCGGAACAACGAGGCGGAACATTTGACAACTGGGATGCCGGGCATCAGCTTTTGTTGGGCGCCGAGGCTGGCGGCGAAAGGACATGGGCCGGCGAACTGCATCAGGTTGCGATTTATGACCGGGATCTGAGTTCAAGCGAAGTGTCGGATAATCATGACGCCGGCATGGATGGATTTGACCCTGCTGAATGAAGTATCGCCGCTTTCATCTGGGATGGCCCCAAGATGGGCGCCGGCTCACACAGAAAGGAAAAACGTATGCGCCATCAATCTTCGAAACGAAACGGTTCCACCTTTTCGCGCCGCCGCTTCCTGGGCGGCGCCGCCGCCGCGCTGGCCGCGCCGCTGATTATCCCCCGGCGCGTGCTCGGCGACGAGGCCAATCTCTCCGCCAACGACACGATAGGGCTGGGCGTGATCGGCATGGGCCATATGATGTACAGCTCGCACCTGCCCCACTTCGTCAGCATGGAGGGCGTGAGGGTAATCGCCGTGGCCGAGGTGGACACCACCCGCCGCGAGGCGGGCAAGCAGCGCGTCGATGATAAGTACGGCGACACGGACTGCGCCGCCTACACCGACTACCGTGACATGCTGGACCGCGACGACATCGACGCCGTCGTCTGCGCCACGCCGGACCACTGGCACGGCATGGTCATCCTCCACGCCTGCCAGGCTGGCAAGGACATGTATTGCGAGAAGCCGCTGACCAACACGCTGGTGGAGGCGAAGGCGGCCATGGACGCGGTGAAGGCGTCGGATACGATCTTCCAGACCGGCAGCCAGCAGCGCTCCGACGGCAACTTCCGCCACGCCTGCGAACTGGTCCGCAACGGGCGGATCGGCAAGATCGAGCGGGTCGAGGTGGGCGTGGGCGGTCCCCCACGGCCCTGCGACCTGCCCGGCGAGGAGATGGAGGCCGGCCTGGACTGGGACCGCTGGCTCGGTCCCGCTCCGATGCGCGAGTACAACTCCGAGCTTAGCCCACGGGGCATGCACGGCCACTTCCCCGATTGGCGGAACTTCCTAGAGTACGGCGGGGGCGGCATGACCGACTGGGGCGCGCATCACTTCGACATCGCCCAATGGGGCCTGGGGATGGACGATTCCGGCCCGGTTGAGATCGTGCTCCCCGAGGATCCCAGCGAGGGCAGTGGCGTGAAGTTTATCTACGAGAACGGCGTCGAGATGATCCACGGCGGACGCGGCGGCGTCACCTTCTTCGGGACCGAAGGGGAGATCTTCGTTAACCGCGGGCAACTGGAGAGCAAGCCCGAGGACGTGATCGAGGAGGAGATCGGCGACGACGAAGTCCGCCTCTACCGCTCGGAGAGCGGAGGCCATGGGGGGCACCGCCAGGACTGGATCGACTGCGTGCGCAGCCGCCAGCAGCCGTGCTGTCCGGTCGAGGTGGGCGCGCGCTCGGTGGCCGTCTGCCTGCTGGGCAACATCGCCTACCTGCACGGCGAAGAGATCGAGGGCCAGTCGCTGAAGTGGGACCCGCGGGAGTGGGAGTTCACCGGCAATGACGCCGCCAACGCGTGGCGGGATTACCCCTACTCTCGGCGCGAAGACTACGAGCTGCCCCAGGTGTAGCCGCCACAGGTGAGTACGCCGCACAGGCCTCGTGCGGCGCTGCAGGGGGGAATAAACGGCAGGGAGGCTTTCAACCAGTAAGCTCCCTCGCGGACAGCGCCGCATGGAGGCCTGTGCCGGGCGCCAAGGCATTGGCGCTCAGGCAACAGAGAAGAGGGGTTCCACAACATGAGCGCATCGAAAAAGTTGTCGCGGCGCAGCTTCCTCGCCCGCTCCACCGTGGCCGCCGCGGGGGCGGCCTTGGCCGGAAACCTGAGCATCGCCCGCGCCGCCGGCCCGGACCTGTCCAGCCGGGAGGCGCGCGCCGCTTGGCTTACCGGGCGGTTCCGCGGCGCCCCTATAGGTTCCAACGCCAAGTTCGGGGCGGCGGCGGCCCTGGCGCGGCTCGCGCTGAACCCAGAGGACCCCGAGGTGATCGAAAGCATCACCCACTTCTATGACAATGTGCCCGAGGGGAGCAACGGCCAGCAGTTCTCCTATCCCGGCGTCGCCTGGGTGCTGGGCAAGTACTGGGACAAGTTTACCCCGGCGCAACGCGATCAGTTGAAGGCTAAACTTAAAGGCTTCAACGATATCCTGGGGCATGGCACCGAGAATCACGCCATGATGAAGTGCGCCGCCGCCTATCTCTACGCCCAGTATTGGCCCGATGATACGGGATGGATGCGGGGAACGCACACCAGCGCGGAGGTCATGGAGACGGCCCGCGAGAGATTGCTGTCGGTAATTGAAAGCCTCTACGACAGGGGGTACGAAGAGAACCTCTCGACGACCTACGCGGCGGTCCATCTGTTCCCCTACTACGCGCTCTTCGACTGCGCCACGGACCCCGAGGTGAAGAGCGCGGCCAACGCGGCGCTCCACTTCCACGTCACCAACATAGCGGCCAACCACTTCGAGGGCATTGTCATCCCTCCCTACAACCGCCAGAACGCCTGGCAGACAAACACGCACACGGCTGGCTCCGGCTACGTCCCCACCCTGCAATGGATCTACTGGTTCTACTGGGCCGAAGCCCAAAACCGGATCCCAGTGGGCGAGGACTTCGTTCAAACCGCGGAGAACCGCTATGTCGTCTACGCGGCCGTCTCTAATTGGGCGCCGCCTGCCGCCATCAACAGCCTAGCGCGGGGGCAGACGGTCCCCTACGAGCTAACGGCATCGGCGCCCAGTTTCGGCCACTTCGGAACCAGCCCTGGCTTCTGGGGAACCGGCACGCCAGGGACCTGTGTGCGCTATGTCTACCGCGACAAGCTCTACGCCATGGGAAGCGGGTTCTTCCAATACTATCCGGACGAGTTCTATGTTGACTACAACGCGTTCGGCCTTATCTACAAGAGCCCCGCCAAGTACAACTATATTGAGTGCTACCATCCCTACTGGCGCAGCAATGACCGCACCTGGCAGGGATTGAATTCGCCGTTCATGCAGATGGCGCAACATAAGGGCGCGGCGATCGCTCTCTTCAAGATTCCCGCCAATGACCCATGGCGGGATCGCGGCAGGAGCAGTTGGCGGGAATATCGCGATGACCACTTCGACACCCTGATCCGGGAAGCGCTCGTGCGCTATCCGAAGGCAATCGGCCAGAAGACGGAGGCGAACGGTTGGATCTTCCTGCGGGAAGGCGATGTCTACATCGCCATCCATCCGCTGAAGGATTATACGATAGACACTGAGTACAAGCCGGCTGCCGAAGGGTTCAACGTGGTCCGCAGCGCCTCTGCGCAGACTGGCTTTGTCTTCGACATCGCGACGACGGAGGAGTTCGCCACGTTCGAGGCGTTCCAGAAAGCGGTGAGCCAGAACCCGCTCGACGTGGACTGGGATCAGCTCTCCGTGACATACACAAACGTGAAAGGCGACACCCTCACGGCGAAATGGAACCCGCCCAAATACGACGCGCCGGAAGACGAGCGGGTGCTGGTTCGGCCTGACATCACCGTCAACGGCGATGAGGTCCCGACCGACACCACCTATCCCGTGCTAAAGTCTTCGTCCGTCGAGGTAGCCGATGGCGTGATGCAGCTGCGGACGCCGGGGGGGCAGCTTGAGGTGGACTGGAGCGGCGAGTTGCCCCGTATCGAGCACAATTGATGCGGGTGAA
>JBKHFO010000003.1:0-43841 GCA_046540175.1 Candidatus Hydrogenedentota bacterium | reverse complement strand
CCCTTGCCGATGCAGTTCCCGCAACTCTTCGCGGGTGGGGTCAATCACGTCCTTGATACGGCGGGCCTCGCCGGATACCAATTGCAGCGCGACAGAGACCGCCACCTCCCCATCTTCTCTCCATTCCCGCGCCGTTTTTCCGGCGAGGTAGCTCTCCCGCAATTCCGTGGAGGCCTGGAACAAATCCGGCAGATCTTCCGCGTCCCCGTCCTCGTAATGAGCCAGGGTTTCGTGGGCTTGTTCAAGGATGTCAATGGCCTTGCCCGCTTCCCGCACCAGCTTTTCGTCGCCGGGATAGGCCTCCTTCATCGCCCGGAGCCCGGACACGCCCTCGGCGCCGTTCTTCGCGTGCAGGGTCAGGAGGTGAACCAGTGTCATCGTGTTCCACCGGTCCCACCTGTTCGCCAGTTTCTCTTGGTCTTCCTCTGGCAAACTGAGATAGGCTTGGCGCATGTCGAGATAGGCCTCCTCCGCGTCTTCATAGCGATCCATTTGGCGGAAGGCCTGCGCCCGGTGGCCCAGCGCGTCGAAGACGTCTGGCTCCGTTATGGGGTAGCGGTCGATGACAGCCTCGTACCAGGCCACGGCGGTGGGAAGATCCCACTTATCGCTAGGCGCGTGGAAATGGTGGAGGTGGCCGATCTGCAACTCGATTTCCAGCCGGATGCGGGGATCCAGGTCCACCTTCTCAAGCACCTCCAAGTACAAGGCGATGGCCGTGTCCGTGTCCCGGTCCATTTCAAAGACGTAGTCTTCCGCTTGTTCCAGCAGGTCCAACTGCTCTTCCTCGGACAGTTCCTCCGCCCCGGCGGCCGCGGCGAGGAACGCGCAGATTGCGGCCGCGGCAATGCCCATCCATACGCCGCCCCGTCTGCCGGCATAACGTGTTTGGCGCGCTGTGTTGGTGCTCATCTCGTGCCCCTTTCTTTGTCAGTCTAACCCAAAGCCAACAGTACACCACCTATCTACAGCGTAAACGACAACAACCGCTTTGTCAATCCCCCCCTTAATCTCATTATACCTACCGTGCGCCCGCCGCTTTCCCAGACAGCGCCTTGCCGCCCAGCAAAGAAGCCGTTTGCGCCGCCCACAAAGGGCGTGGAATAATGCAGGCGCTTTCTTCGGGGAGAGGAAATCAAGCCGCTGGCGCCGTTGAAGCGTCATGGCGAAACCGGGAACAAAGGAGAGGGCATCATGTGTGAATCTTGCGAGTTCAACCAGATGAACCGGCGCCAATTCATGGCGGCCAGCAGCGCGATAACAGCGGCCGGGCTCATGGGGCCAACCGTGGCGGGGGTGGCGGCCGCCAATGCGGAACGCGCCCCGATCGAAAAAGACGCCGCCAAAGTGAAGGCGGTGTTTTTGTATCCGCCGGAGAATGTGGTCCACGAAGGCCAGATGGAAGACCAGTGGGCGGCCAACAACTGGTTCACGTATCCTTCTTACTTGTTTAAATTTGACGAGCAACGGGCGAAGTTCACCCAACACATCGAAGAGATGGCCGGGAATCTTGGGGTCGAGGTGTCGTTTGCGCCGGATCCCATCTGGCAAGAAGCCAAGGTGGAGGAATTCATCAACCGCACAAACGATGAGGCCCCCGACGCGGTCTTGGTGATCAATTTCTACAACACGCTGGGTAACGCGGCGGAGGCCATCGCCACGGAGGCGGCGCCAACAGCCATCGTGTACGAGCCCTTGGGCGCGCAACACGGACTGCCTCGCGGCATGTACCGGACGGACGGCATTCACTTCATTCAAGGCATCGAGGACTGGGACGGCATCGAAGAAGGGTTGCGGGCGGTCCGCGCGCGGAAGATGCTTGGCCAAAGCCGCTTGCTACGGGTGCGTTCGGGGGACCTGTGGGAAGGTCATGTCGAAGAGGCCTTCGGCATGGAAGTGCTTGGAGTGCCTTCCGAGGAATACAACGAACTCTTCGACTCCATCGAACCGGACAGCGAGATGGAGCAAGAAGCGATGGCCTTTAAGCAGCGAGCGGCCCGCGTTGTGGATGTGGCGGACGAGTATTTCGTCGAGGCCATGCGCGCCCACAAGACCGTGAACACCCTCATGGACCGGTACGGCGGGGACGCCATCACCATCGACTGCCTGATGCTGGCGCACCGGAAACCCTGCATCAGCTTCTGCCTCAACAACGGCAATCTCGTTCCGGCCGCGTGCGAGAACGATTTCAACGCGACGCTGACGATGATGCTGGGGCGCTGGCTCATGGATCGCCCGGGTTTTCTGCACAATCGGAGCTATAACCTGAGAGACAATCAGTACTTTGGCTCGCACTGCACGTGCGCGCTGAACCTCCATGGCCCGAACGGCCCGGCGGCGGACTTCTGGATCCGGCCGTTCACGCATCAACTGCCCAAGACGCCGGCGCTGGACGTGCAGTGGCCCCCGGACGAGCCTATCATGCTGACGCGCTACGAAAGCGGGGAAGGAAAACTCGCGTGTTGGACGGGCCAGATCATTGAATCGCCCGAGATGCCGCCCACGGGCGGATGCGCGACGCGAATCCTGGCGAAGATGGACGGTGTCGACGACGTGCTTGACGTCCACCAGGGCCACCATCCCGTGCTATTCTGCGGCAACCGCGAAGAAGCCCGGCGGTGGCGGGCCTTCGCCCGGATGTATCACTTCGACTACGAAGGGAACGTACGGGCGTAATCGCGATCGGTTATGTGCGGAATGCAGGTGGTGTGGGCTATCTCTTGGAGACGCCCGCGCCATTTGCTTGTTCCCGAAAGGGCCGAGCTGGCTAGACAAGGCGTACATCCCCCGCCCCTTCGGGCCACCCCCTTCCAAGGGGGAATTGTTCCGCTCTCATTTTCCCGCTTGGAGGAGGGAATCGTACCGCCGGCATCTTGCCGGCTTGGCTTAATGTGCCGGCAAGATGCCGGCGGTACGATTCCCCCTTGAAGGGGGACAAGGGGGGCTTGTTCCATGGAGGGGCTACCGTCCGCCGCGCCAGCGTACCGTCAACCCCGTATCGCTTGGAAGATCCGAGGAAGCCACGTCTTCTTCGTCTGCGGTCTCCGTGTCTTCAAGTTGGGCCTGACCACCTCCTCCACGGCCTTGGCCTCTGCCGCCTCCACCCCGGCCAGGGGCCTGCTCCCGGTAATGATCCTTCATGGCGTCCTGCCAATCCATCACCGCGCCAAAAGGCGGCGCGGCGCTTATCGAGCCCGCCAGCAACACCGCAAACACCGCCAGCGCTACAGTACCATCTAATATGTGCGCATAGGCCATGCCAGGTCTCACTTGCCAGGTGGAGAGTGGAAAAGCGGCAGGGGAGATGTAAACACATGCAGGGAACACATCGCTCCATGAGCTGAACGCTGCAAACTTTGCACAGTTGCAGGCCCGCCTGTGCGGGTTTTGCATAGCGCCGTGCCGATACTCCCGGATTTCCCAGGATTTGTGTTGGCACGGCATATGCCCTTTCTTAGGTGCAGGTGGTAATGGAGCCGCTGGCAAGCCCGGTGGACGGGCAAAACGAAGCGAACCAACGTAGTACGGAGGATAAGACAATGATGTACAAGATGCTTGTGGTAGCGATGGCGTTTACGCTGCTCTTCAGCTTTGCGGCCGTGGCGCAAGCTCAGTGTGACCCGCCGGGATCGGGGCCGCGAGATGGAAGCGGCCAAGGCCAAGGTCTTCGCGACGGTCAGGGCGACGGCCCTCGAGATGGTTCCGGTTATGGACCAGGCCGCGGGCAAGCGATGGGGCCGCGTGATGGCTCGGGTCCCGGCCGCGGCCAAGCGATGGGGCCGCGTGATGGCAGCGGCCCCGGCCGTGGGCAAGCCGTAGGTCCCCGCGATGGCCGTGCTCGTGGCGGCGGACGCGGACTCCGCAACAACGCGCGGTAACGTTTCATGAGTTTCTGCCCTGGTGTTCCGGGATACGGGACACCAGGTTCGGCAGACCCGGCGAACGAGTGAACCGGGCAATAGAAAAACGAAACGAAAGGAGGTGACACCATGTGGTATCGGATGATGTTGGTCCTCGCGGCCTGTACGCTCGCCTTTAGCTTCTCGGCGGTGCCCGAGGAAACGCCCCGAGGCGGTGGAGGACAACGTGGCGCTTGCGAACAGTTTGAGCCGGCAGAGGATGGCCGGTGCATCCATGGCGCCAGAGATGGCCGTGGCGGCCGCCGGGGAACCGGTGACGGTGTGCAAGGCCGAGGCGTGAATCGGCGCGGTCAAGGCCAGGGTAACCCTGCAGGACGCGGCCTAGGCGAGGGCGGTGGCGCTGGTGAAGGCGGTCGACGCTAACACATTATGTCCCTGCTGTCCCGATTTTTGGTCGAGACAGCAGGGCCGGCAAACTCGGTGCAAACAAATAGCGGTTTCACAGCACGCGGAACCGGGGCATCGGAACGCAGGGCGATGAGCGAATCTGCGAGGCCTTCAGTGAGGTTCCTTTAGGCTGGACTGTTTGAGACGTTTAATAAGGGCCACGGTGTTTCCGTGAAGTCCCCTCACGGAGCACGTAAGAAAGGAGAAGTTCCATGTGGTACAAGATGAGTTATCTCGGAGCCGCGTTGGCGCTCGGCCTTACGCTGAGTTTGACAGCCAATGCGCAGGATGAAGCTACTGCCGAGGGCCAAACCCAAGACACGACGGCCCAGGCCGAAGCCGCGGCTCCAGACGCGCCGCGCCCCATGGGCCGGGGCCAAGGTGGCCAAGGCTATGGCCGGGGATTCCGCCAGGGACCTTTCTTCGAGGATGAAGACGAGGACGGGATCTGCGACAATTACGATCCCGAGGCGGCTGAGCAACCGGGCATCGGCCGGGGTCAAGGCGGGCCAGGCTACGGCCGTGTCTGGATGGATGACGACGCGGAAAACGCCGCGCCCATGGGCCGGGGCCCTGGCGGCCGGGGAGCTGCGCCGAGGCGGATCGCGCCCGAAAGCGAGGAATCTGAACCTCGCATGGGCCGGGGCCAAGGCGGCCCAGGTTACGGCAGTGGATTCTGCCAGGGACCATTCTTCGAGGATGAAGACGATGATGGGATCTGCGATAATTATGATCCCGAGGCGGCTGACGAACCCGGCATCGGCCGCGGCCAAGGCGGGCCAGGCTATGGCCGCGTCTGGATGGATGAAGACGCCGAAAACGCCGCGCCCATGGGTTGGCAAGGACGCGGACCGCGAGGCGCGGCCCCGCGTCAACAACAGGCTGGTCCGCCCCGGCAGATGAGGCCCCGCGCTGGTCAACGGTAACCAGTTCAAGTTGCGCTAATTGAACCGTTGTACCCGAAGGGGGTGTGATAGCGCGCCCTCTTCGGGGCCTTCGTGTTAGGATCCCGATCATGTTTTCGGATTTGCTTCGCAGCCGGCAAGGGGCGATTATTGCGGCAGCCATCCTGTTAGCCGGGATGGCGTTGGCCTATCTTTACGCGGATTACCGCTCCCAAGCGGCTAATCACCGCGAAACCGCCGTCGCGCGTGCCGAGACCATTCTTGACGCCATGGGGGCCGGCGTTCGCGCGCAAGGCCGGATGGGCCAGCAAACGCCGGAACGGCTGCGCACGGTTCTCGAAGAACTCGCGGAAGCCCCGGACGTTTTGGCGCTGAAGGTGGACACAGGCGAGGCGGACCCGATAGTGGTGGGCGAGTTCTCGGAATCGTTCCCTTCCATCACCAATGGCAACGTAATGGAAACCGATACCTGGCTCGCCATGACGCGAACCGGAAGAATGCGCATGGGCGGTGCGGGAATCGGAGAAGGCCACGGAGACGGCTGGGGGGGAGGACGCGGCATGGGTATGGGCCGCCGCGGCCCGGACCAACGCGGGATGCAGCCTGGGCCGTTCACGCTTGGCCTTGTGCTGGACACCACCGGCATGCACGAAGCCATCCAGCAAGAGCAAACCCACTTTGTGTTAAACGCCGCTGTTGCGTTGGCCGCGATCGCGTTTGGCGCCACCGTTCTATTGTCCCGGATGCGGCAAAAGGAGATGCAAACCGAGTTGGCGTTTGCCCAAGAACGGGCGGCCCAGCATGAGCGGCTTGCCCGGCTCGGGGCGGGGCTGGCGCACGAAACCAAGAATCCGCTGGGCATCGTGCGCGGGTTGGCCCAGTCCATTATGAGTTCGCCGGACACCAGCACGGAGAACAAACAGATGGCCTCCGAAATCGTGGACGAGGCCGACCGGACCGTGGGCCAGATCAACTTTTTCCTTAGCTTCGCGCGCCCGCAAGAAGCCCAAGAGAAACCCGTTGCGCTGGACGCCTTTTTCCAACAGTTTCTTCCTTTGCTAGAGACGGAGACGGCGGGGTCCAACATAAAGCTGGAGTATGAGCCCAACGGGTTGGAAGTGGCGGCGGATAAAGATCTCCTTCGCCGCGCCATGCTCAATCTCGTCTCGAATGCGGTTCGCGCCTGCGGTGATGAAGGCGTGGTGCGTATCGAGGCCCGACGCCGGAACGGCTACGTAGATATTGCTGTGTCGGACACCGGTCAAGGCATCGCGCCGGAGGACTTGCCGCACGTGGTGGAGCCCTATTTCTCCCGCTCGCATAACGGCTCGGGACTCGGACTGCCCATCGTGGACCAAATCGCTCGCGCCCATGGCTGGGAGCTTGAAGTCGAGTCTGAACCGGAGCAGGGGACCCGGGTTACGTTGCGCGGCTTGCGTCCGGTACAATAGCGGCATGGCCGAAAACCACACCATAGCCGTGGTTGACGACGACCCTGGTCAGCGTCAACTGCTCACCAACGCCCTGCGCCGGGCGGGGTACGAGGTGGCGTCCGCCGAGGACGGACCGCAAGCCCTGGAAGTGGCCCCGCAAACGGATCTTGTCTTGCTGGATGTGCGCATGCCCGGCATGAGCGGCTTGGAAGTGCTCGATCGGCTCAAACGCGACCATCCCGCCCTTCCCGTCATTCTATTGACGGCTTTCATCGATGTGCGCGACGCGGTCAACGCCATCAAAACGGGCGCCCTCGACTACCTCGAAAAACCCGTGGATCTCGATGAACTCATCGCCGCCGTGGATGACGCCCTTGCGCAAGACGGCCGGCCCGTGACGGGGGGAGAGGAAGGTGAGCTGACCCTGCCAGAGGGCGTGGTGGCGGAAAGCGCCGCGATACGCCGGGTGTTCCAAGAAGCGGCCCGCGTGGCGCCGACGGAGGCCAGCGCCCTCGTGCTTGGCGAGAGCGGAACGGGCAAGGAGGTCGTGGCGCAGTTCATCCACGAGCAGAGCCCGCGTCATGCCAAGGCCCTGGTGCGGGTCGATTGCGGCGCGCTGCCGGAAAACCTCATCGAAGCCGAGTTGTTCGGCCACGAGAAGGGGGCCTATACCGGCGCGGACCACGCCCGTGCGGGCCGGTTCGAAGAGGCCGACGGCGGAACGTTGTTTCTCGACGAGGTTGGGGAGATCCCCTTGAGCCTTCAACCCAAGCTTTTGGGCGTACTCGAGACCGGCGGCTTCCGGCGCATCGGCGGCAGCAGACCGCTGCACAGCGACGTGCGGCTTATCGCCGCGACCAACCGCGATCTCGAAACGGAAGTGCGGGAAGACCGGTTCCGCGAAGACCTTTATTTTCGCCTCAACGTCTTCGCCATCATCGTGCCGCCGCTGCGGGAACGGCGCGACGACATTCTCCCCTTGACGGCCAAGTTTCTTCAGGGCTACCACAAGCGTCTCGCTCCCGCCGCCGAGCGCCTTCTCATGGCCTACGATTGGCCCGGCAACATCCGCGAGCTGCGCAACGTCATCACCCGCGCCGCCATCATGGCTCACGGGGAGACCATCCTGCCCGCGGATTTGCCGCCCGCTCTCCAAAAGGCTGAAAAAAAGCCCGGTGATGGCTCTGTTCTTGTGGGCGACATGGAGGAAATCCAGCGCCGCGCGATTCTCGAAGCGCTTGAGAAAACCGGCGGCAACAAGAGCCGCGCCGCTGAACTCCTCGGCATCAGCCGCCGCAACCTGATCTACAAACTGCGCACCTACGGATTGTAGACGGTTTGTTGGCGGCGGGCCTCCACTTCGCGGTAGACGGCCGAACGCAGTTCAATAGGGTGGGAAATGTTGGCGTAAGCCTTAACATGGCCGCCCATGCCGCGAATCTCAATAGTCCCGTAGTCAAGGAGGCGGCCGGGAACGGTTTGATTCACGTCCAGCCCCTCCACCCGGCTGAGGAGCGTTTCCAGAGATTCCCGGCGAACCAGGCCTACTTTAACTATAAGGCGGCGGTTGGTGACGGCGAATTCGCTGCTGATGTAGGTCAGCAGCACGCTGAGCGTTTGAAGAAACGCCAACGCGAAAAGAATAAGGCCGCCCCACGTGCGCGCCGTTTGGCCAACACTGTGCGCCTCAGCGGGGAGAAAGGACAAGAGACGGCCCGCGATAACGTACAGCGCAATAGCGGCCACCCACCACGCGACAGGCTTCAGAAACAGCATCCAATGAAGCCTCGCCCGGTAAACCACTTCTTCTCCCGGCTCAAGATTGCGGTCGACATAGCCCATCACCGTTCCCCTTCCTGTCACGCCCGGCCTTAAACCCGGACACACACCTCACGCGGACTCGTCATCTTTTTGTTTCTTCTGCCGCCGGCGCCGCCGAGTCTTCTGCTTGCGTATCTTCTCTTGGCGCCGGGCTTCGGGGCTTGCCTTCCCCTGTTGTTGCGCTTCCAACAGCTCGCACAACCGCCGCCGGGCGTAAAACCGGTTGAGGCCTTGGGAGCGCGCCTGCTGCATTTTCACTTCAAGGCCGGACGGCGCATGAACAAGATGCACGCACGTGGCGGTGCGATTCACATTCTGCCCGCCGGGTCCGCCGGAGCGCGTAAACGACTCCTTCAAATCCCGTTCCTGAATCCCGCAGGCCTCCATGCGTTCATGGAGTTCTTGTTCCTTTTGTGGAGTTACGCCGAACTTGCTCATGGGCATCCAATGATAAGACAATGGAACGCGAAGGACAAGCCGGTCCAATGGACAAACGGAAAGGAGACGCTCTCCCGTGGAAGAACGTCTCCTTTGAATGTGCGAGCCTTATCGTATTGACTTAGTTACCGTCCCATGGTCATCGCAACGACATCCCCGATCTCTTCGGGGTCGGCTTCGGGAACGCCAAGCCACAGGATGCCGCTGAGCACGATAAGCACGGCGGCGACAACGACGGCCGCCTTCATGCTTTGGCGAATGGTGCCTTCGGCGGACAGCTTACCAATAAGCATCGGAACAAGCGTCCCGCCCAGGAGGCCAATCGCGAAGATCCAGCCGAACACGCTGCCTGCGATGCCCGCGTCAATGGCCGCGCTCTTGCTGAAGGTTACACCCACGATGGTGGGGAAGATCGGACCAAGGGCCACACCGGTCAGCACCGTGCCGACTATACCGGCCTTGGAGGTCTTGGCGATTACCATGAGCGAGATAGAGATGACCGCCAGGACGCCCAACGCGGGAATGACCGGCGCATGATAAATGGGATCCAGGGGACCCAACAACAGGGCCGCGACCAAGCGGGCGGCGATGAGACCGACCCAGAAACCGGAGAGCCAGGTATTGGCTTGCTCATCTGTGAGGTCCTGTCCTTTCAAGTAGGTGCTCACAAATCCCGCCATCGACGCTTCGAGGCCGATGTAGCAGAACAAGGACAGTCCGCCAAAAATGACATAACCCGTCGTCAGTAGACCAAGCGACGCGGCCAACTCGAAGTCCCCCGCGGCCTCCGGAAAGTCGGCAAGAAAGACGAGAATCACGGGAACAAACACGATCGCGCCGATGATGCTCACTGTCTTCTGGTAACCAAGCTTGCCCATCACCTTGCCTATGATGACCGGCGTGATAAACGCGCCAATACCAAAGAACACGTTGAGCCAGTTTGACGCCGCCGCGGGGTTGTCGCCGTCGAAAAGCACCGTTGGCCCAAGCGTATTACCGATGGTGTTGGCGCACATGGCGCCAATGCCGAGCAGCGCGCAGGCCAGCAAAGCGATGCCATAGTTCTTGGCGCTTGCCAGGATCCAAAGGCAAACCCCGCCGGCCACGAAGCCCACTATGCCGATGGGCATATAGCCGATTGCGTCCTGCAGCGGCCCAATAATCAGGACGGCTATCATGCTGGCGAACATCAGGGTAGATATGAGCCGCCCATACTGGGCATCGTCCACCTGGAGGATTTCCGCCAGCCGGAGCTTTACGGCCCCGAGCACGGCGAAAATGATACCTAGCGCGAACACGCCCGCGAACGATACTATTGGTGTTACTGCTTCCATAATACTTCCCCCTATCGGTGTTTGCGGGGCGTCAATACGCGCCCCTTGCCTGCCTTGCCGTCCGGCTGAACCGAAGGGCTATTGCGGTGGCGCATGGAGCGCTCTCCAGCCACCATCCGCCCTATCCCGCCAGGTCCCCTGGTACGGCGCACACATAACCCATTGCTTTTCCGCCGAGGCGCATCCCGCGAACGGCGACCCTGTGTGGCTAGTGGATCCTTCCGCCCGCAGCCCCCACCGACTGGGTGACCGGCCATATGGATACCCTGCAGCAGCCTTACATCGGTCCATACCCTACCCTGTTTCTCAAGCCGTGTCAAGAGCTATGTTGTCGCTCAAAAAAAGGAGTTACTCGCAAACGGTATGTTCGGCGCTTACCGAAGTTTAATGACTTAGTTTCATGGGGCGGGAAGGGGATTTCGATTGCTCCCCGGGGCGCTGGCCATGGGCGCACGGACAAGCGAAGCGCCTTCAAAAGACCCGCACCTACAACGGTTTGGGACGACAGTACGTGAGGCATATGAGCTCGTTTCTCCCTGTTACTGCAGTCGATCCCTGCCCATCTTTCACCGAGGGCTGCGTTGCATCAGAGCGTCTGGCCCGATACCATTGTTTACCTCAAGTGCTGTGGAACTGCTGCCGAAGACAGGAGATTGATACATCGTCCGATGCGAATTCTTTTTTTGACCCCCCGGTTCCCCTTGCCGGCCGTGAAGGGGGATAAGCTGCGCGCCTGGCAGTTCATTCGCCTATTGAGCGAAGCTCACGACGTTGTGTTGCTCAGCTACGTGGCTTCCGAGGAAGAACGCGGCCGGCTGCGCGAGGTGGCTTCCTTTTGCGAACTCGAAACGATTCCCTTTCGCAAACCCGCGCGAACCGCCGGGATGTTCCGCGCCATGGCGATGCGCCGTCCCTTTCAAGCGGCGCTTTATGAATCATCGGCGATGCGGGAGGCCGTGCGGAAGTGGCTGCCGCGGGTTGATGCGATTCACTGCAATACGCTTCGAATCGCCGGCAACGTTCCCGCGCCGTGTCCCGTGCCGCTCGTCGTGGATTTCATTGACGCCCTATCCCAGACCTACCGGGACGTGGGCGCCACCATGTCCATGCCCATGAGCGCGGCAGTGGCGGGGGAGGCCCGGCGCTTGCGGATTTGGGAGCAGGAATTGGCGCGCCGGGCATCGTGCTCGCTGGCGGTAAGCGCTCATGATGCGGCCGCGCTGGGACCACAAGTGCGCGTTGTTCGCCATTGCGTTGATGTGGACAGCTTCATCCCGCCTGGTCCAGAGGCGTCTCCACGGGAGGGCATCGTGTTCACTGGCAACTTGGCGTACAGGCCAAACGCCGAAGCTGCTTGGCGCCTGGCCCGCGAGATTTTTCCTTACGTGCGTCAACAAGTCCCAGAGGCGCGGCTTCGTATCGTGGGCCCGGCCCCGCGAGGGCTGGCGCGAGAATTAGCGTCGGAGCGGATCACGGTGACAGGGCTTGTGCCGGATATTGTGCCCGAGTTACAAAGGGCCGCCGCCGCGGCCGCGCCGGTGAACGCGGGGGGCGGGGTGAAGACCAAGGTGTTGGAAGCCATGGCCTGCGGCGCGCCTGTGGTGGCCACAAGCGAAGCGAACCGGGGTATTGAAGCGGTTCCCGGCGAGGAGATTCTCATAGGTGATAACGCGGAAGACTTTGCGCGCCACGTGGTTGAATTGCTTCAAAATCAGGAGCGGGCCGCCGCGCTGGGAGGAGCCGGGCGGGAACTGGCGGCGGGGAAGTTCTCTTGGCGCCAAGTGGGCCAGGAACTCCTCGCCCTTTATGAGGAACTCGGCTCGGTGGAGGGCCGCCGCGGGCGAGTTTGCTCCACGAATTCCGAGGGGAGCCGGGAGGCATGACCAGGCTGGAACGGAATCCAGAAGTTAGTGTGGTTATCCCTACCCATAATCGCGCGCCCGTACTTCGGGAATGTCTGGATAGCGTGCTGGCGCAATCTTTCGAGCCTTATGAAGTGATTGTCGTGAACGACGCCTCCACCGATGCGACCCGGGAAATCCTGAAGATGTATCGACAGACTCATGGCGGGCGCATTCAAGTCGTTCGAGGGAGCTATGGAGCGCCGGGCCTCACGCGGAATGCGGGGGCCGCCCGGGCGGGGGGGAAATATCTATTGTTTACGGACGACGACTGCCGCGTTCCCAAACACTGGATTGAAACCATGCTGGAAACCCTTCACCGTAGAGGGGCGGACGCTTTAAGCGGAGGCTTTGAGGCGCACCGTCTGCAAACTTCAGCCGAACGCTACCAGTATTACCGCATGAAAGCGCTCTTTGGAGATAAGCCCAAGTGGGTTCGCGCGGCGCCTGTGATAAATTTTCTCGTTCCCGCCCCGATCTTTCACGAAACCGGCGGATTTCCCTGCGAGCCCTGGGAATCGTTGGAGGATTGGGCGTTGTGTTTCCGTTTGAACGAGGCTGGCTATCACATCTTTTACGACCCCGCCGTAAAGGTCACGCATCGCTATAAACCTACATGGCGTCCTGTGTACCGGGCGCTGCGGGACACTGCGAGGCGGGGACCGGATCTTTGCCAGACGCCGTCAGCCCGCGTCGCCATGGGCGTCAAAGCCGTGTTAAAGTACGTAAGCGCTCCTTTTGGGATCCCGCATTTCTTTCCATGGGACCTCTGGGGGGCCGCGCTATACGTGGAACATCTTTTCTTCTGGGCTCGCATGCGCGCCATGCTTATGAAGCGTTGATGAGCGGGAATTAGCTGGCTGGGTGTGATAAGGTATAATAGCAGCGAATGGAAGGTCCGGGGCCGCGAAAGAGTGGAGTTTTCGCGTACGAACGGGAACAGCAAATTGACGGGTGAAGCCCATGATACGCTTCGAGTGTCCACACTGCGCCTACCGTTTTGAGGTAGAAGACCGATTGGCTGGCCATAGCGGCTGGTGCGCCAACTGCAAGAACGTGATTTCGGTTCCAGCGGCGGACGGAACGCCATCCTTTGAAGAGTTGCCGGATGATGAGAAGTTGGAGACGTTGCGTCATGTCCTTCGGCAGGCGGTTCAACGCTTGGAAAAGGCCGAGGCGCGTGTTCGGCGTCTAGACCGCCGTCTACAACGGGCCAAGGAACAAGCCGCCCAGGATCCCGAGGCAAATACGCGCGAACTCGAGGCGAGCCGCAAGCGGCTAGAGGAGGCGGAGGCCGAGATTCGCAGGCTGAACGCGGAGTTGGCCTCGGATCAAGCTGGGGGGGATTTCGATAACGCAGCGTTCGAAGCTTTGGAAGCTGAGGCGGCGCGTCTGGAACATGAACTCGATGAGGAGCGGTCCGCCCGGCAAGAGGCCGAGAAAGCCTTGGCGAAGGCTAAGGAGCAAATCCGCGAGAATGAGGGGTGGCGGTCGCGTTACAGCGCTTTGCAGAGCGAGTATGACGAACTCTCCGGCGAACTGGCGGCGGGGCGGGAACGGCTGGAAACCGAACGCCTTCGACATAGTGAAACCACGGCCACTTTGAAAGACGCCCGGCAGACGATTGAACAGTTGCGCCGCAAACTGCAGGCAGCCCAGACGGAGCTAGCCGAGGAAAAGCAACGTAGCGAAGAGCAGCAAAACGCCGCCGTGCGCCTGGAGTCTGAACTTAAGAAAAAGGACGGCCGTATTCAATCGCTTGAGGCGGAGAGGCAGCGGCTGGCCGGGGTCTCCGAAGACGCGGCGGACCTGCATCAGGCTTGGCGTCAGAAGGAGCAAGAAGTGGCGGAGTTGCGCGCCACCCTGGAAGCGACTCGGGAAGAACGGGACAACGCCTTGCGCCTTATCGATGGTTTGGATGGAAAACTGCAGCGGCTTCAAGAGGCATTGGAGAGGGCCGATTCGGCCCGGCTCAAGCGCGAGGAACTCGCCACCGATAGCCATGCCGCTAAGGAGGCCCCTCCAAGCGCGGAGGGGGAGCCTGCACAAGAGAAGACGGAAGAGAACACGCTTTTCCCCGAGGTCGTGGATCAGCGCCGGGATCCTGCTCCGCGTGAACTCTTGGACTCCTTGCTTCGTTTTATGCAGTCCGGCTAGGATACGGGGGCTCAACGTTGCGGGCAGATCTCGCGGGCGCCGGTTTGGCGCTGTTCGGAGCATACGGGGAACGCCACGGCCGGCGGGGGCCGTTTAACGAAATCGGCGGTATGGCTGGTTATTGGGATGGGAAGTAGGTATGCGGAAGCTTATCCTTAGCTGCTCGTGCGGGCAGCGAATGCAGGTGCCGCGTTCAGCCATTGGACGAACGGGGCTGTGTCCAAGCTGCGGGGCGGCCGTGCCGATTACAGCCGAGAACACCACGCAGGCGTCCGTTAGAGGCGCCGGGCCCGATACGGCGCCGCCTCCCGGTGGTGGGGGCGGTGGTTGGAGCGGTGCGCGGCAGAGTCCCACCGAGGACGCTAAACGCAAGTTTGGCGAGGCGGTGGACCTCTATTACCGGCGTCATTACGCGGAGGCGTTGGCTATCTTTAATGGGCTGGCCCAGCAATTCCCGGGCAACTCCGAGATAGAACGCGGACGGGATCGATGCCTGGCGGCCTTGCGTGGCGCGGGGGGATACCGAGAGTCCTCTTCGCCCGATAGCTACCTCTCTTTGCCCGGCGGCGGGGCGGAGACCAACGGGCAACTCGATGAGAGCACCGTGCGGCGGGTGGTCGTGGACAAACTGCTCCATAGCGTCAGCGAACCGGTCCAGCTCCAGGCCGCGGAACTCGCATGCAAGCTCCTTGGGTTGTTGGAAGGCGGCGCCCAGCGCCCGTCTTCGGAGACATCTCGTCCCGAGGGGACGCCTGGTTCGGCCGCACCCGTTCATTCTTTTAGGAACGGGGAAGATGGATTCATATCCTATCCCCGCAGCATTCACAAACCCTGAGTCCACACTAACCACGTCAAGAGGCTTGTAATCCCCCCTCCACCCGTTCAGAAACAGGGTGGACGGGGGGTATTCGCGATCAGGGCCTCCGGCCCGTAATTAGAAACGCCAGTCCGGATCAATTTGTTGAATTTGGTCGTCAGGCCCAGGTTGCTCCGGAGGTTCTTCCAACTCGAGATCCGGCTCGCCGTGAATGCGTATCCACGTATCCTGTAGCCCTTCTTCGGGGTCAACAAAAACCGGGAACACGTCGTGGGCATAAATAGGGCTCGAAAGGGCATGCACGTCTAGGGGACCAAAGCCCTGCTCATCGGGTATGTCAACGATCCGAACTTGATACTTCGCATATTGTTCGGGCATTTGCGTGAATCGCGTCAGCCAATTGTCCTCTTCTATTACCTTAGAAAGGATGGGACGGCCGTCCAGCAAGACTTGCAGTTTCTTGCCGCGGGCGCCGCTCACGAGCACTTCAAAGTCCGTCTCAACGCCTAACGGAATCATCCCTCCTATCATGACATCGATCTGCCCTGTTTGGCCTCCATCGGCATGGAAACGCACGGTGGGGCCATTGGGATCGCGGCTTACATAAGTTCGTCCCATGCGAATCCCTTCCAGGATCCCTTCAACCGAGAGTTCTTCGGCATATACATGGGTAACTGGTTCGCCCAAGGGGATATGAGGGCCTCCTGACATGCTTCCGCCGATGACGCCCGCTCGAAGCCCGCGCCGCAACTCGTAATTATGGAAAACCGCGGCCTGCCCGTTCGCTGATAGCCCGCTCGTGGCGGCGGCCTGGGCGACCGAACGCACAAGCGGGTCTGTGTCTCCGTCTGCCCGCTCCCGGCTTTCTTCGTCAAGATGCTGCAAAGAGAGCGGAGGCACGCCCCGCCATTCCCTGAGCCAAACTTCCACGGCGTTTGCGAAATTCAAGCCCCATTGCCACGGAGCGGGGGGGAATGTGGGATGCGCCACAACGAAAGCGCCGCCCTGAGCCTGCACAAGACGCGCGAGCGCCTGGGCCTCGGGCCGGCTGGACGTGAGATGGGGAAACGTGCGCGGCCCGTAGATCAGCGCCACGCCCCGGTCATCCGTTCCCCATTCCATGGCCGGAATCAAGACCACGTCATCCGAATGGTACTCGGAATCCTTAATGCTCTCCATGGTGTTGCGGTCAGTGATGGCCAGAAAATCCAGTCCCCGCTGCTCGGCCCGTTCGATGAGTTCTCCCACGGATTCTGTTCCGCCGCCATATTCAGAGCGCGCGTGCAGTTCCCCTTTATACCACCCGGCATCGGAAGACAGCGTTTGGTTCTCCCATTCCAGCTTGGGCTCTCCGGGTATACTTGAAGGGTCCTGCGGGTCCATGCCCAATTCGCTTTCCACCCTATCCAGAACCAAGTTCATATTTTGGTCGAAGGCCCAGAGAGGGGTCTCGCCATCCGAACCTTCGAGCAACTCGACGTCGATGCGCGCGGTTTCCCCTTCCTGAACAGTTATCTCTTCCACATGCACAAGAATGGGCGCTTCGTCGGAATAAACATATATGTACGCTGTGTAGGACCCTTCGGGGAACTCCTCCGATAGTGTTCCTTCGGAAGCCTCGCGGTAGAACCGGTTCTCGTCGGCGTCATCCAGCCGCACCCGGCTTGGGAGTTCCCGCCCAAACACGTTACGCACCGTCACATCAACCGTCCCCCGGGGCGTCCCTTCCGGGATGTCCGGCTCCCTTTCGGTAATGGGGATATGGCGGTCTTCGTCCACGGTAGCCGGCACGCCGGAATCGGCCTCGGCGTCAAACGTTGCTTGCTGGAAGTCCGTTTCTGTATCCGTCTCTGTCTGTTCGCTGGGCGTGGTGGCGCACCCGGCCATTAGGGCCACACATAGAACGGCGAGCAACTGACCCAGTGTGGGAGTTTTGTGAACCATCCCCCTTACACAAATAACTTGATATTTATCACACATAGATTGTAGACTCCCCTATAGACTTCATGGCTGCATCGGCGTTTTAGCCGGGCTAACCAGTTTGATACTTCCACGCACGGCTCAAACGTGTTCCAGAAAGGCGCCCCATGTTAGAAAACATTGATGTTACCAGCAGCGTAGCGGTCTACGTTCAAATCGAGAACCATGTCCAATTCGCCATATCCTCCGGCCGTCTTAAGCCCGGCGACCAGCTTCCCTCGGTGCGAGAACTCTCCGAACGGCTGGGCGTTAATCCTAACACAGTGGCCAAGGCGTACCGTGACCTGGAAGTGATGGGGTTGCTCTTCACCCGCCGCGGGATGGGGGTTTTCATTAACAAGGGCGTTGAACAGAAGTGCCGCGAAGAATGCCGCCGCCGTATCATTGAGCGTTTGCATGAGGTTGTTGCCGAAGCCAAGGCCGCCGGTATGGCCCGCGACGAGGTGGTTAAAATCGTCGATAAGTGTATCGAGGCCGATGCGGATCCTTACAGCGATGTTCCGTCCGATATTCTTGAGATGGCCAAGAAGAAGCAGTAGCGATCATACGTCACATGGCGCGCCCTCATCAATTGTCCCCGCTCACTCTCCGAGCGGGAGCGCGCCCTTTTAAGGATATGAAGACATCGATGTCTCTTTGGCGTATCTAACGGAGTAGCTCGTCCCATGGCTGACAACGCGGCTGGGAATTCAACCGCGGAGTCCGCTGGCGCCGTGCGGGGCTCGTAAGCAAGCGCCAGAGAGCGTGGGGCGCAAGCCAGCCCCCTCCTCCATGCTGAGCTCGCCGTGGGGGCGGGCGCCCGAGCTGCGTCATTCGGCCTTTGCAGCTTGCCCAACAACGGCAATCGGCCCGTCAATCGCCTAACGGCTCGGCGAGTCCCCGAGTAGATGGACGCCGGCGCCGCGACGCTTCCGCTACTCTAAGCCCACCGGATGATTTGGAACCCCGCTTCGCTCTTGCCATGAAGCGGCAATATCGCTATCATACGGGTTAGAGGAGAACGTGGGCGGCGTCCTGAACCCGGGTGTTGTCAGCTTTGGAAAAGCCGCCCAAAGGCGCACACGGGGCAGCGGAGACGGAATGGCGCAAAAGCGCCGCCATGAACCGCCTACGTGATATAATCCGAGTGAGGCCAGCGACGTGCAGACGTCCGCGATCGAGGATGAATGTTGCTGACAATTACTGGACATTGCTCGAAATACTCAATAGCATAATTGGTTACCGCAAGAAGGCGGACCTCCTCTTGAGTTTTGCAAGTCGCTCAGGCCTAGGGAATTCCGTAGCGCCTGAGTGTAGCGAGATGCGATATCCGTACAATAAGGGCAAGATAGGGGTGGAGGGGGGCGACATTGTGCCGCCCGCCGCAAGGGAAAGGATGCCGGGCCATTCTTAAGGGACTGATGAAAAAATTCTTTCGCGCCAAGCAAGACGAATCGGCACGACATGAACATGAAGAAGAGGAAGGCCGGGAAGAAGGCAATGGTCAACCGGCCACTGCCCAGTCGGAGCTGGAGTTGACCCACGTTGGTCCCTACCAGATCATTGCGCCTATTGGAAGCGGCGGAATGGGGACCGTGTACAAAGCGATTGATCGCAGCCGGGACACCACGGTCGCCGTCAAGGTCCTGGATCGGCGCTACGATCTGGATAAGAAACGGCGTAAACGGGACTACCTGGGCCGGGAGATTCTGATTGCGTCCAAGCTGAATCATCCCAATGTAATCCGCATGTCCAACCAGATTATCGAGCAGGAGGACCGGAACGGGAACGTCCGCCGGTGCCTCATCATGGAGTTCGTGGATGGGCACAACCTCCGCCGCTTCATCGAGAACCGGGAACTGAGCATGCGGCAAATGGTGGATTTGGCGATTCAGCTTTGTCAGGGGCTGGACTTTCTCCACCAACACGGCATTGTTCACCGGGACATCAAACCCGAGAATTTCCTATTCTCTCGCGATCTGACGAAGGTGAAGATCGTGGACTTTGGCCTCTCCAAATCGGATTCGAGTTGGCGTACGCGTTGGTTTAAGGAGGGCGGCGGTACCCGCCGCTACATGTCCCCCGAGCAGTTGGCGAAAAGAAGCCTTGATGCGCGATCCGACATTTTCTCCTTCGGTTTGACGCTGTATGAACTGTTTACGGGCAGACATCCTTGTCATGGGCCGACGGCGAATGACATGATGCGGCAATTGCGGGATTCTCGATTCCGGTTTGATCCCCCTTCCAAGCATAACCCGGCAATTCCTCCCCAGTTGGACCGGGTTATCCTGAAATGTTTACGGCGCAAGCCGGATAAGCGTTATCAGTCAGTGACAGAGTTGCTGTTGGATTTGCAGCGCGTAGCAGAATCACGGATCTGAGGAGCGACTATGCGGCGTCAGCCGACGTTTAAGAATGTCACACGCCGGGATCCGAGCCTGGGAAAGATAATCGCTCTGCTCCTGTTTCTCTTCGCGGTGGTGTATGGCGGGTTGTGGATAACCGAGACGTTACGGGGTCACTACTTCGTAGGGAGCTGGGAATCGAAAGCGCACGCCGCGATCGAGGATGCGCGGCAACTCATGGAAGAACAGCGCAGTGCGGAAGTCCGCGAGCTGCTTGCTCCCATTGTGGCGCGGGTTTCGGATTCAAGGATAACGCCGGAGGCGTTGTTTTTGTTGGCGAAGGCTGAACAAGCCGCGGGGAACGTCGAACAAGCCGAAACCTACCTTAAAAGGGCCATCTCCGAGTTTCCCAACAGTCCACATCACCCCAAGGCGGCGCTTGCGTGTGCTCGGCTCCTGGAAGAGAATGGGGATATGGAACAGGCCTTGGCCCTGTATGACGAGGTGCGGGATACAGCGGCGCCCGAATTCCGCGCCGAGGCGTTGACGGCATTTGGACGCCAAGCCGAACGGGAAGGCGAACTCTGGGAGGCGCGGGATTACTATGCCAAGGCGTTGGAAGATGCCGAATGGAACAGCGAAGCGTGGGGGGAGGCGCTAGATGGGTTGGGGGAGGCCAATGTGGAGTTGATCTTCTCCTCTCGGGAAACCCCTGAAAGCCGTTATTACGAAGTTCAGTCCGGGGATAACTTGACCAAGATCGGGGTAGAGCTTAACACGACGCAGGGCCTCCTCATGCGCGCCAACAATATGGAAGACCCTTCCAATTTGCGCGTCGGGCAACGGCTGAAGCATACGCCCAAGGACTTTCGCATCGTGATTGAGCGCTCGACAAGGCGGTTGTTCCTGTTGGATAACGACGGCATTTTCAAGCGGTACGAGGTCGGGCTAGGCAGGCCGGGGCAGGAAACGGTTCTGGGCAGTTACCGGGTGGGCAATAAACAAAAGGATCCCGCCTGGTTCAAGCCAGGACATGGTGTTATCCCGGCTAACGATCCTCGCAATGAATTGGCGACGCGTTGGATGCCGATGGTGCCCGAGGAAGAAGGACTCCCGACGGATTTGGGGATCCACGGCACAATTGCTCCAGAGACCATCGGTGAGTATGATTCCAACGGATGCGTTCGGATGTATACCGAGGAAGTAGAGGAACTCTACGACCTCGTAGTTCGCGCGACGCCCGTGGAGGTGGTCGAAGTGTTTAGTCCAGCCTGATGGCTAATGCTTGTCAGCAGCGGCTCGGTCATTAACGGAGTTCCGCATGCCCGGACGGTTGTGAACGCCGTGCGGGTTTTGCATATTGACCTGGAACCGGGGCCGAGAACTCCCCGGCTAACTGGCAGGTTCACCGGTGAGAGTAGATGGAGAATATGAACAAGTCAAGTTCGCCCTCTCTTACGAGGGAACTGTGGAGAACATGTAAGGCGGGAGAGGACGGCTCTGCTGGAGTGATTCCTATCACGGATCCAGACTCGTTTCAGGAGTTGGCGCGCGCCGTTGGACGCAACTGCTGGCAATACACTTCGGGCGACTGCTATCTGATTGTAGACGAAGTGACGGCGGCCTCTTTGACTGAACTGGCGGCTTTCAGCTCCGTCGCCGAGCAAGTCTTGGTAATGGGCCGGACGCCGCCGGGTTGGGCGGAGGCGGACAATGTTCAGGAATACCCTCAAGGGTCCGGGATCGTCCCAGAACATGAGCGGCTGCTGATCCTGCTCTCTCCCCTTCATTCCGTGGCCTTATTCTACACGAATTCCACCACGGGAGCTGGGGGGGGTGTGTGCGGAGGCTGGACGTGTCGGCAGGACCTCGTCTGGAGATTCGGAAAGCTTGTCGGTGAGCAAGCCGGGGGACTGTGGCCCCAAGCCATGGAGGCCTCCCCGCCTTCGCAAACAGATGCCAGCTTGGCCTTGGCCACCGAACTGATGGCGCGCCATGTCGAGGTGCTTTCCCGTCAGCGCCGGGACGCCTCGGTGGATAAAGGCGACCTCTTTTGTGTGCTTGAGATACTCAAAGCCATTTCAGCCCGGCGGCGCAGCCACGACATCCTTTTTGTATTCGTCGAAAAGATAGCGCAGATCATCGGGATTGACCGGTGTTCCGTCGTGAGGCTTTGGGGCGGCAGCGAGATGGGGCATGTGCTGGCGTCCCATGAAGATTCCCAGGTATACAATCTACTGATTGATACTCGCAAATACCCAGAACTACAGGACGTGCTGCATAACGGCGCCAAAGTTATCATAAACGATGTTCAAACCGACCCCCTGGTGCAGGAGTTCGCGGCGGAATTGGCCGCGGCCGAGATAGCTTCGATATTGGTTATTCCGATTGTCCTCCACGATGAGAACGTGGGTTCCCTGTTCTTGCGGGCCGCCCGCCGAAAGGGCGCTTTTTCCGACAGGGAGATCAACTTCTGCGAAATCGTCGCCGAGGCCGCCTCCAACGCCCTGGAGCGGGCTCACCTCTTTGAGTCGATTCAACGCGCCAATGAGCGTCTGGAGTATTTGGCGGTTACCGATGGTCTTACCGGTCTTTACAATCACCGGCATATCCGCGAACGGTTGGACGAGGAGTTTGAGCGAGCGCAACGTTATCACCTACCCCTTTCCTGCTTGCTTTTGGATATCGACAATTTCAAGCAGATTAACGATAGGTGGGGTCATCTCCAGGGAGATCATATCCTGAGGGAACTGGCGCGCCGCATTACGGGGTCGGTGCGCAAGAGCGACATCATCGCACGATATGGCGGGGAAGAGTTTATCGTGGTTCTGCCTCAAACGGGGGTGGAAGGAGCCAAAGTTGAAGCCGATCGCCTTCTTCAACATGTGAATAGTAAGATGTTTGAGGGGGTGCCCGAAGACCAGCAGGTAACGATAAGCATTGGGGTGGCTGTTTTGGAGCATGATAAAATGACGTCTGGCGAAGCTATGATACGCGTCAGCGATAATGCGCTTTATGAAGCAAAACGGTTAGGAAAGAACCGTGTAGTGGTCGGAAGCTCGTGAAGGAGTGGTAATGATGGCTCGATATGTTTTGGGTTTGGTGTGCGTTTTAGCCTTGATGGGGTGTGTTACCGTGCCGGGCGTGGGCAGTGAGCTTAGGCCGGACTTCGATGCAGTCCCTGAACAGACGCTTCGCCAAGCAGCACGGGAAATTGAAGAGGCCGTTCTCGCGGCGGATGAGGATTATGTTCCCCAAGCCCGCGATGACTTGATGCTGGATACCGAACTCATACGCCAAACGGTTCGGACGCGGGTGCTACGCGGCGAGCGAGTCAACGAGCTTCGCGATACCCCATGGGCGTATGAGCAGCGTTCAGGCGTCTTGGCGTTGCGGCGCGGGCGGGACTACCGCAACGAGACCACGCCGGAACAGCGCCGGCAGCATGCGGCTCTTGTATATCGGGAAAACGATAGCCGCTGGACGCTTTATGAGGCCATCCGGGAAAGCAATGACCTGGGCGCGAGGGGCTATGATGCTATACGGCTTGCCTTTTTTGAGGCGCGCGTGGAAGCCATGCCAACGGGACAGCTTTATGAAGGGCCGGATGGCGAGTTGCAGCGAAAAGGTGAATAATGATGTATGGGTGTGAAGCTATGTTGGAGACGAGGGCGATTATGAAATCTCGTTTAGTTATGCAGGGACGTGGCGCGCGAATTACCGGTTGTGTACTTATTGGATTGATGACCATCGGGGCCCTTGCGGGATGCGATCGGGAGGGCGAGGAGTATCTGGAAGGACTTCCCCATCCGCGCTTGATTGCCGCACTGGAGCAACGGGCTCACGACCTCGCCCATCGCCAACACGAGTACTTCGAGTCGTATGAAGAGGAGCATCGGAACGAAGTTCGCTTTCATGAGATTTCAGGTCAGCCGTTTCGGGAAGGTGAAGGGCTGTATGCGAAGGACTATCGCAAGTTCACCGGGTATAGCATTGATGATATTCTAAGGTCCGAAAGCTACCGGACACCAGTGGAAATGGTTATAACCTATTATTATGAATGGTACACCACTCCTCCCCGCGAGAGTGAGCTGGGCAGGATGCTCCTTGATTTAGACCCGAAGCTGGTTGCGGAAAGCGATAATGAGTTCTCGCTGCGTAGCCGCTATCGAATGACCCGCCGTTATCTTTGTGATTCCAGCGGCGAGTATCGCGGTGTTCTGGAGACTCCGCTGCCATTGGAAAACTACTATGTTGATGTGGGTGAGTCAACCGAGGACAACCCTCCGTTTGAGTTCACCAGCGAGTGAACCGGTGCAGCAACAATGGACCGAGCTGCAATTAGGAGTATATAGCCATGTTTCGCGCTGTAGCGATGGGGATAATCGCCGTTCTCCTACTCGGGGTGACGATAGCTATTGGCCAGCACAATATGTTGCTTGCCGCGGAGGAGTCTCCTTCTGAGCAGAGGGAAGAGCCTCCCCAAGAGCAAGGGCAACCCGCCGCGGAAGAGGGTTCGCCCTCCCCAGGCATGGAAGCTCTCCAGCCGCAGGAAGGGGAAGAGGCGGCGGAAGATTTCTCCCTAGAAGATGTCATTCCCAGCGTCCCTGATGACGATGCGCCAGAAGGGCCCGGCCAAGGGGCGGGCGCCCCCGCGATTCAGCAACTTGTCCCCGATGGTCCCTCAGGGGAAGAGCCAGGCGCGCCTTCGATTCAAGACCCCATCCCTGATATGCCCACCAGCGATACTTCAGGTGTGTTAGAAGAGTTGGAGGATAGGGAAGGTGTCCATATGATAATGGAGCCCCTTGATGGGGATGAAGATATCCCATGGGGAACCCCTGAACGGTCTGCTCCTAGCGACCCGTTCCGTCCGGAATCTTCGGACGAAGAGATGGTTTCGCCTTCTGACTTCGGCTTCCCAGGCGCAGCGTTTTCGGAAACGCCTGACGCAGAGGAGGGTACGTCCGAAGACGCCCAGCGAGAGATAATGGAGTTGATGGGAGAAGGCGATGTCGAAGCTGTTGAAGAATTGATGGAAGACATGGACGCCACGCCGGCTTTCAGGGACTTTGTAGGCCAAGCATTAAGCCGGCGTGAGCCGGAAATCCCCGAGCTTGAGGAGATCCACGAAGCCGCCAAGGCTGGCGACGTCGCGTGGCTGCGCCGTATTCTTCAGGAAGATCCGGAGGCGATTGAGTCAAGGGTAGAGGCAGGCCGTCCGACGCCGCTCCATATAGCCGCGGGATACGGGCGTGAAGACGCCGTCGCGTTTTTATTGGAGCAAGGCGCGGATGTCGAGGCTGAGACCGGGCAATCCCATACCCCCTTGCACTATGGCGTAATCAGCGGGCAAAGCGGTGTGGTTGAGATGCTGCTGGAAGCGGGCGCGCCCAGAGGCGTCCGCGATTACCGGGACCAAACAGCGCTTGAGTGGGCGCGCGAGGAACCGGCGCTCCATCATCTTCTGCCTCTGTTCCCAGAATATGCGCAGGCGGAAGAGGATGCTCGCGAGGATGTTGACTTGCCTCGTTTACACCAGTTGGCCCGGGAAGGCTCGTTGGAAAGGGTGCAAGACTGGGTCAAGGCGGAGCCAGAGGATCTGGAGCGGACCGATGTCCATGGCCGCACTCCGTTGCATTTGGCGGTTGTGCACGGGCGCACTGAGATAGCCTCCTATTTGCTCGAAGAAGGCGCGGACCCGCACAGCATGGATGAGGATTGGCGAACGCCCCTCCATGAGGCTGTGGCGGGCGGCCATGAGGAGATCGTGGACAGGCTGTTGTCGGAGAGAGCCCAAGTAAATGCGCGGGACGTTCAGGGCCGTTCCGCCATGCACGTGGCGGCGGAAAACGGATCTGTGCCGCTCTTAAGGAGCCTCGCCCAGGCTGCTGGCGCCTACGAAGCCCGCGATAGAAACTATCTCCGCCCCCTGCATTTGGCGGTTAGGAACGGTCACCAGGAGGCCGTGGAGTATCTTATCAATCTCGGGGCCTCCATTGATGTGCGGGACATCGATGGGCGCTCTCCCTTGTACTGGGCGGTATACAGGGGCCGCGCATCGATCGGGCGGTTGCTTCTGGAAACGGAGCCCGTCGTTGAGGGCGACAATAATAACACCACGCCTTTGCATATCGCCGCTGCGTACAACTTCACCAATATCGCCGAGTTGCTGTTGGAGCATGGGGCGGATGTTTACGCCGAGAATAGCGGCGGCAGAACGCCGGTGGATTACGCGGAATCGCTTGGCCGGGAAGCCATGGCCGCGTTTCTAGAAGAGAACGCCGAATTGAGTGCGCCTTCCATCCACGGCCTTGTGCGCGACGGCGACCTCCCAGCGGTAAAGCGTCATCTCCAACGGGCGCCCGGTGACCTGGAACTCGCGGACAACCGCGGGCGCACGTTGCTTCATATAGCCGCCGAGAGGGGCCAGGCTGATATCGCCGCCTATTTACTTGATGAGGGCGCCGATCCGGACAGCACGGATGAAAATGATGCGCGGCCTCTGCACAAGGCGGCCGCGGCGAACCACATCGCGATAGCGGAGCATCTGGTGGCTTCCGGGGCGCACGTTAATCGCCGCGATAACGAGGGTCAATCCCCCTTGCATGTGGCGGCCAGAGAGGGAGCGATGGCGGTTTTGGAGCTTCTCATTCGGGAAGACGGCGTTGTGGACCTTCGCGACGCGACGCTCTCCCGGCCACTTCACCTTGCGGCCGAGCAAGGGCATACCCAAGTTGTGCAACGGCTTCTGAATGCCGGCGCCACCGTGGATGTAACCAACGGCGCTGGGCGTTTCCCTTTGCATCTCGCGGCTCGGGAAGGCCATGGAGCGGTGGTTCGGTTACTGCTGGAAAATGGCGCGAACCCCGGTGGGGATCACAGGGGGGAAACGCCGCTGCATTTGGCGGCTTCGCAAGGTCATGAACAGGTCATCCAAATGCTTTTGGACCATGGAGCGCAACTCGAGGCGGCAGCAAGAAGCGGTGAGACGCCGTGGGACTACGCCGTCTCGGCCGAAAGGCTTTCCATACTGGAGCTTTTTGTCAATCATGAGCCCGCCCTTCAATCAGAATATGAGGCTATTACCGCTTCCCCTGAAGCGATGCAGGAACCCGAGGAAGCCGAAGAGGAGGGGGAACACCCCGGCGATCGCTTCCGCGAAGCAATCGCCGCGGCGAACATGGAAGCGATTCTAGAGTTGATAGCGGAGTATCCTGATCTCGCTAGCTGGAGCAATACGGACGGCATGACATCGCTCCATTACGCAGTCATTTACGGAATGACGGATCTAGTGGAAAAACTGGTAACGGAGCACGGCGTGGATCCCAACGTGGGCAACGAAGGTGGCGAGACCCCCCTTCACTATGCGGCCTTCCTTGAGCGGCACGATATCGCCGAGTTGCTTATGGAACATGGGGCTCACCGGCATACATCCGACGATAGAGGGCGGTATCCGCGTCAGTTGGCCAACAGCGCGGAAACCTCCGACCTTCTGGGGGCTTCTGTTTTCTCCACCTCATCCTCGCGTTCCCCGCAACCATCGGGGGCTTTCGGTCCTCAACCGTTTCCTTGGATGCGCCAGATGATGGAAAAAGAGTCCGAAAGGGACGTGGAGTACCTACTGGAACGGTACAACGAAGAGTATCTGGAAGGCGACGAGAACGGCGACACTCCCCTCCATTGGGCGGCGCGGGAAGGCCGGGTATGGGTCGTGGACCTGGCCATTGAGGTGGGGATATCCGTCAACACACGAAATAATGAAGGCGCCCGTCCCATACACTTGGCGGCCCAGAACGGCCATCTGGATATGGTCAAGAAATTGGTGGAGGAGGGGAGCCATCAGACTTCCGATTTGAATTGGAGAACCCCCCTTCACATGGCGGCGGCCCTTGGGGATGCGGAGATGGTGGCCTACTTGCTCGACCATGGCGCTCAGATAAACGCGATGAGCCGGCAACGCCGTACTCCCTTGGATTATGCGCTGGAGTTGGGACGCGGCGAAGTGGCCCAACTTCTTATTGAACGTGGCGCGATCGCCGAGCAATACGACATGGAAACAGCGGCGGCGGCGGAGTGACCCCGGCCCTTGGTTGATGGCGGGGCGCGGTTTTCTTCGCGTCTTTGCGCCTTCGCAAGAGGCGGGGCTTCCTCTCACGCGAAGGCGCGGGAAAAACAGTGCCCCGCGCGGGGGCGCTGTTGTTGGTGATAAAGGTTCTCGCTTCCGCCGGTTCTTACTCGTCTTCCGCCTCAAGGTAGAGGAACTTGTAGTTCACATAGCCCCGGATATTAGGCTCGAATCCCCGGAGATCAGGGGACCGCAGATTCTTGCGAGTATAGAAATACAAGGGGGCGATGGGCGCGTCCTCCATCAAAATGGTCTCGGCTTCCCGAAGGATCTCGGAGCGGCGTTGGGGATCCGCCTCGCGCCGGGCGGCCGCGATGAGACTGTCGTACTCTTCCGAACTGTAGCCTGTCCGGTTGTTTCCTCCATCCGTCACGAAACATTCCAGAAAGTTGATAGGGTCGTTTACGTCGCCGATCCAGCCCGCGCGTGCGATGTCGTAATTCAGGTTGCTCATCGACGAAAGGTAGACCGTCCACTCTTGGTTGAGCAGATTGACCTTGGCGCCGAGGTTGTTCCGCCACATATTCTGGATGGCCTGAGCGATAATGCGGTGATTCTCGCTTGTATTGTAGAGCAGATCCACGGATGGCAGCCCCTCGCCATCGGGATAGCCCGCCTCCGCCAGCAGTTCCTGCGCGCGCTCGACATCGTACGGAAGCTCCGGCCCTGGGAGGAACCCTTCGGTGTCCGGCGGGGTGAGGTGAGCGGCTGGTTGCTCGTCCCCCCTCGTAATGTTCTCGACAATACCCTCGCGATCAATAGCCATGGCAAAGGCGCGGCGGACCCGCGCATCATCCAAGGGCGGCCTGGTCACGTTGAACCGGAAGTAGTACGTGCCGAGATAGGGGTTGATCTCCAAGACCTCGGGCCGGTTCTTGCGGTACCAGTCGATGCGGTTGATCGGCATATCGCCGGTCCAGTGCAGTTCGCCGTTCCGGAAGGACCGCTCCTCGGTCTGCAAGTCGTCGATGGGATAGAAGTTGACGCCGTTGAGTTGAACCGTTCCGGCGTCCCAATAGTGCTCGTTGGCCTTCGTGCGGATGACTTGGTTGGGTTGCCACTCGGTTAGCTCAAAGGGACCGTTCGAGACCATGTTGCCCGCGCGGGTCCACTCCGTGCCCCGCTCGTCCATGGCGCCGAACGCCTCGATGGTGTCTTGATGAACGGGGTAAAACGTGTAGTGAATCTGCAAGGCGAGGAAGTACGGCGTGGGATCCTCGAGGGTCACCTCCAGCGTTTGATCGTCCAGCGCTTGCACGCCTACCTCGCCGAAGTCATCGAGATCGCCCTCGTTGTAGGCCTCCGCGTTTTCGATGCAATGCAGCATGTAGGCGTATTCGCTGCCGAGTTCCGGCGCAAGAATGCGATTCCACGCATACACGAAGTCGTGGGCGGTGACGGGATCCCCGTTGGACCAGCGGGCGTCGTCTCGCAGATGAAACGTGTAGACGAGATCATCCTCGCTGATGTCCCACGATTCCGCCACGCCGGGTAAGGGCTCCAGGGTTTCTGGATCCATGATGACCAAGCCCTCGAACAATCCCGCGAGGATCATGTGCTCGGGCACGCCCGTGACGAGATGGGGATCAAGGCCCTGGGGCTCGGCGCCGTTGCCCCAGTGGAGGATGCCCTCCTGCGTACCTCGCTCCACGCGGGTTTCGCCTGGTTCACAGGCGGTCAAAAACAATGCGGCGGCGCCCGCCGCGAGACAGCAAGACAGAATCGAACGCATAGATGGAGTTTCCTTCATTGGTGTTCAGTTGGCGTAGCAAAAGGGAATGAGCCCCAAGTTGTTGGGATCGTTCTTCCCCTTCATTATATGCGGTTGCCGCGCCGCCACGGAAACGGGCTGAGGCGTGTGGCGGCCTTCTTCGTGGTTCATGTTCGCGGGCGAGGCTGTTTCTCCAACACGTGGAATACGGCATTGCGCAAAAGCTGGACAAAGCTGTCGTTCCCGAAGTCCTCGGGATGGCCCAGCGACGTGTAGACCACGAGGCTGTCTCCGTACGTGTGGGTCCATAACACCGGTTCCGGCTCCTCCTCGCGCTCGCGCACTTCGCCTTGAAGCAAGGGGGCGGCGGAGTCCGCGATCGGGCTGGCTTTGTAGAGCCATGATGCGCTGTCAAATGGAAGCTCGACGCCGTCGAGCAACGGGTGGTCCCCAGCATCGGGGGCCACATCCACGCGGGTGGTCGTGTCGGAGCCATGATGGCCGGAATAGCTGCCGCCCAGCACTTCGCCGTCGAACTCGGGCCAATCCACGCGATCGTCCGGCGTCTCGCCCCGTATGTCGAAAGCATGGCTTGACGTGCGCAGGGCAATAAGCGGTTTACCCGCGGCGAGGTAGTCACGCAAGGCCTCCATCTGGTTGGGTCTGAGGGCATGGCGCCGCGCGTACAAGATGACGGCGTCCGCGCCGTAAAGCGCCTCCATGCCGGGCACGTCGTGGCGATCGTCCGGGTTGGCGTGCAGCATGCTCACCTTGAAGCCGTGGTCATCGCGCAGTTCCCGGCCGAACCCGGGCAGGGTGTCTTCGGCGCGATACTCATCTTCCGACGCGATAAGCGCGATGTGGGGTCGCTCGTCCTCGGCGAAACGGAACGGCGGTTGCCCCACGAAGTACGCCGATGTGGTGGACGGACACCAGTACTTCTCGATGTGCGCGGCCACGAGGTCCGTTCCCGCGGCGTGGGGGACGCGCGGCTCCATCCGGGGATTGTACATGGCGTCCGTCATGTCCCGCACCAACACGGTGTTCTGCCCCTGCGTCACCATTTGGCGGATGGCGAACGGACGGCCAAGCACGCACATATTGGTGTGGACGCCCATGACGAAGACGTTCTCGATGCCGCGCTCCCGCATAAGGTAATACGCCTCGGCGCTGTCGGTTACGGCGTCTTCCTCCGCGATCTCGATGGCCGCGATCTGACGGCTCCACGGATTTCCTTGCTCGCACTGGGGTTCGCAGCCGCAGCCGCCATCCGAGTCGTCGATGGGCAGCGGCGCTTCCCGCTCCGGGTCGAGGCCCATCCAATGCTCCACCGGGACCTCCGTCTCCACGGGCGGCGCGGCTTGGGCGCGTTCGCGTTGCGGCATCCCCTCGTAATGGTCCATGGTCCCGCTGGGGGCATGGATGATAAGCACTCCCTGGTCCCGGAGCGTGTTCAACAGTTCATTCATTCGGGGCGCCATTTCGGCCACGCGGCGGGCCGCTCCCTCGCACCAGTGCTCGTCCCACATGTCGCAGACCACTGCGGCCGTCTTGGCGGGATCCCACTGGGTGCGCTCATGCGTGACACGGAATCCGCCAAGGGCTTCGTCCGCGGGCTGCCGTTCGCGGATCGTGAACGACAGCGTTTCCGCGTCCTCCGCCACGGCAGGGACGGCCCCCGCCAGCGCGAGGACACTGGGCAACAGCGCCAACGTGAGAGCGTTCGACAAAACGAGGGGGAAGCATCGGCTGAACATATGTACACTCCTTCTAGGTTTGCGGTCCGCCACGCCTTTTTTTAACTCCCGCAAGACCCTCCCAGCAAGCCGGTCCGCTGGGGTAGTGTATGACTTTTCGCTTCTATGTATCAAAAACGTACTCAACCCGGGAATCTCCTGCATGGCGATCCGGAGGCCGTGTGTTAAACTGTTGCCCATATGGTTTGTACTACGGGAACCGGCTATGGTTAGATAGGGGGCGTTGCGAGTTAAGGCGATTCCCCATAAGACGCTGTACACACGAGGGAGTATCTCCCGTATTGAGGACGCGCTGGTCATAGGCGCGTGAAAGAGGACGGTTTAAATGGCAAACAAAGGCGCGACAGAGAGCAAGACGGGAAGGGGCGGCGCGGAGGCCGCCACGGCATTGTATGTTAACGGGGAGAAGATCGAGCCGCACGTGCTGGATGCGCATGCCCAAAGCTTGCGCCAAGGCTACAACCAGGCGATGGGACGCGGCAGCGTGCCAGACACGCGCATTCGGCGGGAAGCCCGGGAGAACGCCATTGAGCAGACCTTGCTCCTTCAGGAGGCCCGGAAACGCTGTGAGGTCTCCGAAGATGAAGTGAACGCCCGCGTCGAGGAATTGCGTAAACAAGGCAATGATGAGCGGGAGCTGAGCGAGGACGAATTGCGCCGCATCCAGGAGAGCGTGCGCGATGAGCTGCTGTTTGATCGGCTATCGGAGGAGTTGTACGCCGGCATTGAAGAGCCGAGCGAAGAGGCGTGCCGGGAGTACTACGACGCCAACCGGTCCAACTTCATGGCGCCCGAGGCTGTCCACGCCGCCCATATCGTCCGCCAACCCGCGCCCGGCAGCTCCAAGGACGAGTGCTTCATGGAGATGGTCGAGGTTCGGCGCAAGGCGACTGAAGGGGCGGATTTCGCGGCCGTCGCCCGGGAGCATTCTCAGTGCGACGACGGGGGAGGCGATCTTGGCTGGTTTACGCGCGGCCGGATGGTGGAGAGTTTCGAGAAGATTGTGTTCTCGCTCAAGCCGGGTGAGATCAGCGAGGTGTTCGAGACCGAATTCGGCTACCACATCGCCACCGTGTACGAACACAAACCGGCGGGACCGGTCCCCTTCGAGGATGTCAAGGAACGGATCGCCGGGCAAATAAAGGAAGACGAACGCAAGCGCATTCTCGATGAATTCATCGACGGGCTGCGGGAAAACGCGGTGATCGAAGAGCGTTGACGCCGGAAACCATGATAAACGCACCTTCCCTAAAGGGTGTGGGGAGGTGCGGGCGAATCGGCGAAAAAACGGGCGATGGTCCAAACGCTACCCCGCGCCCAAAACCTTACGAGACGGTTTGGGGACCGTATAGTTTGTCGACGTGTATCTGCGTCTATGCTGGATTCAGGTTCCAAGTATCTAAGATCAATGGCAAAGGTTGAGCTACGGTTAGTAAAGGATAGACAATGAACACAAAGAGAATCATTATTAGCGTAGTGACAGGAACTCTTCTCCTGTCCACCAATGTTTGGGCCAGCGACATAGCGGAATTTGTTCCGATGTTCAACGGCAAGGATCTGAGCGGATGGAACACGACGGGGAACTGGATCGTTGAGGAAGACAACGTCATCACCCTGAAACCCAGACCGGGGGAACAAGGATGGCAGCGTTACGGGGACTACCTCACTACGGAGCGCAAATACGGCAACTTCATTCTGGAACTGGAATTCAAGTTCGAGGAGAACGGCAATTCCGGCGTCTTTCTGCGGGTCGGGGACCCCAAGGATCAGGTCGATAACGGTATAGAAGTTCAGATCCTCGATACCCACGGCAAGGAAAACGTAGGGCCCCACGATTGCGGCGGGGTAATCAACACGGCTGCTCCATCCAAGAACATGGTGAAGCCCGCGGGCGAATGGAATCGATATAGGATCACCGTGATCGACAACAGGCTGAAGGTCGTCCTCAACGGCGAACAAATCATCGACCTGGACCTCAGTGAATCAGCGATGAAGGATCGCCCGTCCGAGGGCTACATCAGCTTTCAGGACGAAGCCAAACGGGTCTGGTATCGGAATGTCCGCATCAAAGAACTGTGACAATACGGGGACAACTCTGTTTCCTTTTATTAACAAGAAAGGACTTCAGAAATGCCTATACGTTGAAGTATATGTATTATGTGCGGCGATCTTCAGTTTGCATTAGGCGTTCCAAAAGGCGTGCCATTGGCCGGAGCGGAGGCGTCGAGTCCTACCGGGATGCCGGAACGCGAAACGCGCCGTTCTGCAACGGCCCGTGACAGCTCTCGAATAAAGGTAGCAAGTTGCTAGAAATTCTAGTATTTTCGATATAATCGAAAATAGACGGGGTAAAGCTAGAGGAATCCCATTAAGTTGCATGCGTGCGCCAATGCAGGCCATTGGAATTCTTGTATTAGCATTACGAATTCCGATAGGGAGGCCGGCGTTGCCGTGCTTTGTGTCGCATCTTACTCGTAATGATAGGTAGCTGTTTCTTTTGGTTGTTCGTCAACCAAAGGATCCAGTTCTTCAGGTTGGAGAGGATTTGTTAACGAATCACGGCGGCTTTCCCAGAAGCTAGACCATTCGGTGTCCTCTTCGTGCTCTGTATTCCATATGTCCTCGAGTGCGCGGCGGGCCGCATTGGCAACACGCCGATCGCCGCTGTTCAGGCCGTGCAATAGTACGGGCGTAGCCCTGCGGGCGTCTAGTTTCCCAAGGGCGGACAAGGCGCGCATCCGGACATCGGCATGGTAGTCGATAGCGCCACGCGCAATGAGGCGGACAGCGCCTTTGCCTTCGGTTTGTGCAAGCAGTTCGATCGCCCGCTCTCGCACCTGGGTAAATACATCTTCAACCCGCGCCCGCACTAAAGGCTGGGCGCGCTCTTCGTCTAGTGCCACCAGCACGGTGAGCAAATCAGGTGCGAATCGCTGACTCATAAACTTCAAGTTGTATTCAATGAAGTCGTAAATGGGATTCTCCGCACCATAGGCCACCAACGCTCGTACAGCAGCTTTTCGACGGGGGGAATCCGCCAAGCGCAAGGGCTCAATCAGTTGCCTAACCCGAGCCCTTTGCTCGGCGTTCAGACCGGTAATCCTATCGAGCCGTTCCTCGTGAAGCTTAGCCATAGGGTTCGGGGAAGCTTCGCCGGTGTCTCCCTGCCGATCGTTCTCTTCAATCCGCTCAATTGTGTTTCGCTGAAAAACCATCCGTCCGTTCGGTGTTACGAGGGCAACGGCGTGTTGGTTGAGTTCTTCGAGCTTGCCGTCTAGAGAGGCCCCGCTTTGGAGGTGAATGGTGTCAGCGGTGGCGGGTCCCACGAGCGCGAAGAAGAGTAACACGAAAGACGTATACGTATGCCATTTCATTACAGCATCCTCCCTGTATTGCGAAAAATTTGCCTGCGAAATTCAACCTCGGACGTATCTTCCACGCGAAGGAAATCGGCGACACGTGGATCGTAGTACACGCGAAGCGCATCGCGCGGGACGTTAAAATCGGCGCCTGGTATCAGCATGCCTAAATCCGCGGCCACGATGCCTCCGCGCACAATCATCTGTCCGAACGTGTTTGAATTGTGTCGTCCTTTACTGCGCGTCAGTGCGAAGACGCTGTTGTTACTGTAAAGCAGCCCATCAAATCGAAAAGGATCCGGGCCGGAGGTCCGTTGCATTTCGTCCGCGTACCAGAACTCGCGAAGTTGGTCTTCGGATATCCAGAAATCCGATGGATTTAGATCATGAATCACCGCGTCCGTGAGGTCTGGCACCAATTCTACGCCGGGATCAAAGTAGGAGATAGCGTGTTCTTCGTTACCTGTGTACTGGTAAATCGGCTGAGACGGACGAAGCCGATAGTACCTCGGTACATAATTTGAGTCGCTTTGCGCTTTTAGGTATTCCATTCGGTTGAATATCATTAGCTCCGAAGTGGTAAAACTAAACATGCCTTCGTCACCTTGGGGAAAGCCCGCATCGACTACGCCTTCATCAAAATAGCCTACCTCGGTTGTCTCACCGTTGTTCATGTCAACCGTCTTGTGGGGTTCGCGTACATCAATGAAACGCCCTTGCCAGCGCCCATTGTCCCCTTCGTTATTCTTGGATCGAATGGTCAAATAGTCGCCCATCATGATGCTTCCCCCTGCAGTGACAGCCAAAGCGTTGGTTTCGCCGTCAGCCGCCTCTCCGAACTTGCCCTCGGCGTCAGCATAGGTTACATCACCGGTTACGTACACATTGTTGCGTACAAGCAACTGTCCCTCGCCCTTAATCGGCCCCTCAACGATTAGATCCCCGTTTACCGCCACCGACTGATCGATGACGATAGGATTATCCTCGGTTCCTGTCAAGATAAGGTTGCCCTCGTAGTTCCCGTTTTCGAGGTCATTGACTGCACTGTTGGATGCACTTGGCAATGCATTATCGGAATAGGCGGCTCCATGCGGTACACCATAAGCCACACCACCTGAAATCGAACCGTTGGCTGCGTTCATAACTTGAGAAAAGTCGCTGGCGGTAACGGTGCGGCTTCCATCTTCATTGGGAAAAGGAGAAGGAAAGGAGTCGGGCAGATTCCCGTCTGTCATTGCTTGAGTTTCTGTGGGATAATTTCGATAAAAATTGGCGAACTGTTCTGGCAAGCCGTCTTCATCTAAGGAAGCCTTAACCAAAGATGTGGCTACCATGTCTCCCTGTGAGTCTTGATGAAGCTTGCCGTTCGTTCTGTCGAAGATATATCCTCCGAACGTTGATGAGGCTAGCCCATCCTGGTCTATGGAGCGGCCTTTCGGATCGTATACCTCGCCGCGGGTATAGACGGTTCCAGCGACATTACTGTATGCCGAATCGCTGCCGGTTGGGCGAATCATCAGTGATTCAAGAGATGCGATCTTGACACGGTCGAACGATCCCCACCTCTGCGAGTTTTCGTTACGGTGCATATGGAGAGAGCGAAACTCCGCATGGCAAAGAATACAGTTGATGTTGTTAGCTAATACCGCGTAATCGAAACCATCAAAGGGCTCCCCTCCGACACGCACCGTCTGAACCGCTGTACGAGTGTGTCCCTGCATCCGGCCTGTGGAACGGATCGTAATGGTGGTCCCTGTTAGGTCGTCCGTGCGTTCCAGGGTAAGCCGTATCACCTCGCCACCACTAGGCAGGGAATACGGCGTGTCTTCATCGATAAGTATAACTGGTGTAGCGATGTCGAAGACCCCATTCCCGTTGGAATCGTATTCGTTTCCGTCTTGGGTTCCGTTGGAGCTAAGATCCTCGTTGTGCTCCACGATATCATCAATAAAGACTCGATAGGATGAAAGATTGCCCGTGGTGTTACCCAATCCGTGTATATACTGATTCCAAATCTGCTCGATGGTCAGATCGATGCCAGCTCGGCAAGCCTCCTCAAGAAAGATCTCGCGGACCCCGGCATCGGCGATGCGTCGTTCATTCAGCACGCGTTGTGTTGTGACCGTAACTGCTGTGGCGATGATCATGATAACGAGCAGGGCAAAGACGAGAGCCATCCCGCTGCAATTGTTCCGAGACAAGTTGGTTCTCTTATACGCTTGCGAGGTGATGTGCATAGCTTTATCCTTCAACGGTAGCCATCAGTTAACGAGATATACACGCCCACGGGTGGTAGCGCGAATGGTCGCGCCATTGGTGGGCCCAATCGATTGCACGGCTGTCACCGAGATTGTCAGGACATGTCCATCTCGCACAACGCTCAATTCCGCAATTCGGTTTGCCCCCGCGACAAGCGTTTCTTGTTCCACGCCATTCACTCGCTCCACACGGACTACTCGCCCTCTTCCTGCACCGGAAAGTACGTCGCCTTCCATGAGATGGCGAAAGCGTATCGGTTCGCTCCACGTATCTCCGGAATGGTCTTGAGGGATTTGAAAACGTACTTCCAAGGCGCAGTTGTCACTTGGGTTCTCGAGTATCTGTATCGTGTTGAGAGGTGGAGTAAGCGAGGAATTCGGCTGCTTCGCGGCCAGTTGAATCTCTTGACGAATCGCATGCAGCACGTTGCGCGCCTCATTTTGCACATGGGCCTGGGTCGTAGATACGCCAATGGAAGCGGATGAGCTTCTCGCCGCAATATAGATGAGCGCGCCCAGGACGGTCAGTATGGTGATGCATAGCATCAGCTCGAGAAGAGAAAAGCCGTTCGTGTTTCGCTTTACGCATGGCCTATTCATCGGTGATCACCGTGGATAAGCTGATAGAGACCACGCGGTTTCGGGGATCTCGCCATTCGCTAGTTACCCGAACTTCCAGTGGATTGGCGTTCGCGTCTTGATAGGTTACCGTAACAACCTCGCTCGGTAATGTTCCGATGTCGCCGAGGGCGAGGCCGTCCGTCCACTGTTCGGTTATGTTCTCGGGAAACTCGTCCGGGGAGTGATCACGCAGCGCACGCATTTCGTCCAAGACGCTCCTGCAGTTTTGCATGGCTGAGACTCTTTGATGCTGAAATGTGATTTGGGTATGGAATCTTATGAGTGCTTGGGCGGTGGCGCCGAGAACCGCGGTGATAATGGCGAGCGCGATCATGACTTCCAGAAGCGAGAAACCATCCCGGCCGGTCCGGCCGGTTGCTTTAAGACCCCGGTTTTGCGTCTGCATTACCGGCGGTCTTAGCGCTATGCCAAAAAGTGTCTTTCGAACCATGTGCAAGTCTCCTGAAGTGGAACTTCATGGGGGCCGCGGCCGCCAGTTTTCTGATAAGAGGGAGCAATAATGGCGCCAATAGGGCAATCGCCCCCCCGCCGCGAGATCGCAGCAATCCCGTGGGGAGATACAATCAATTCATTGGAGGCAACAAAGGGGGAGGCAACAAAGCGTTTTACGGCTCATGTTGGTCTTGAAAAGGGGTTAACGGAAGGATACGGCGCGGGACGAGTGATGTGACTCACCTGCAAGGTAATGACCGCTCACTAACAAAAAGTGACACACCCCGTTGGTATTTGACGAAAATCGGCGGCGCCCTTCATGAGCAATTGCTAGAAAATGGGCGCCTCGATTCTATGGGGGGCCTCGCCTAAATTGGCATAGTGTTTGTATTCGACCCCACGTGGCCCAATCCTCATGTTAAGCCACGTGGCGTGGGCGTCGGCGAAGGCGGCTTAGCCGATGAAGTAAGCGGACGTGATCCTGGTTACTCAGGATAGTGGAGCCGGAAACGGGCCGTCTCCCAGTCTTCCTCGTCCAAAAGTTCTCGGGCGATTTTCTTGTACTCGGCGCTTCCGTATTCCAGGCCGGCCTTCCAGAGCAACGGGGCGAGCCGGCTGAAATCAGGGTCGCGGATTCCTTCGTAGGTCCACTCCGCTTCTCCCGTGGCGTAGGGGAGCAGGTACTCCAGCGCTTGCCGCAGCCCGTGGCCTTCCTCGCTTTCCCAACCCCAGATGTCCACGCCGGCGCGTTCGCCGAGGTGCGCGAGGGCCATGTAGCCTCGTAGATTCATTACGCTGTAGCTCCAGGGCAGGGTCCGGTCTAACTCCCGGGGCTGGCGGCCATCCGGTTCGGATTGTTCCTGAATTCGCCGCTCGCGGCTCTCTTCCAACACCTCCCGCGCTACATCGTCTTGCCCGGTGAAGAGCGCGAAGCTGGCCACTTGCACGTCATACCACGTACCGTGATTGTTGGGATGGCGCCGTTCGTCCTGGCCGTGATCGCTTTCGATGAGCCATTCCAGGTACTGCTCGAACCACTGCTCCAGTCCGTCCTGATCGTCATCCGTCCACGCGTCCGATTCCGCCAGCAGGCCCACCGCCTCCACGACATTGACGAGGCCCCGCGTGTCGATGATGCCGATGCCCCGGCCTTCCACCCGGCCGGGTATCCGTTGGCCGTATTCGAGGTGCGGATTCATTCCGGTGTCCTCGTCGAGGAACCAGGTCCGCAACAGGCGGGCGGCCCGGCCGGCAAAGCGCTCCTCGCCCGTGAAATAGTAGGCCCAGCCCAAGGTCTCCACGGCGTTGATCATGCGTCCCATGGGACGCCGGTCCAGGGCATCCGTCTCGGGGTTGCGTTCGCCGTCGCGGCGGACGTAGGGGAGGCCGTCCTCCGTGTCTGGATTGGGCCACCAATACGGTCCCTGACTCATGTAATCGCGCTTCTCCCCGCTTGGCGGCGTCTCCTCCTTATCCGTCACCGACCAAGGGCCGCGTTCGAGGGCCTCCTCCGCATCGTCGCGCACTTCCTCCAACGCCGCGTCGAACTCCGTCTCGCCTTCTTGGATTTCTTCGCGTAGGGTTTCAAGGGCCTCGGCGTCATGAAGAAATACGCGCGGGGCTCCGCCAGCGGCCGCTATACATACGAACGCCGCGAGACAGGCAGCGCTCATGCGCAAGAGTCTGACTCCGTTCCACATCACCAATCTCCTTCCTATCGTGTATACCCTCTGTTTTGGCTGCGGGTCATGCGTTTTGCGCCCACGCCGCCAGCAGGTGATCGTACCGCAGTTCTTGGTTTCGAATAAACCCCAACTGGGCGCGAATTCTCTGGAAAGAGACGGGTTTTGTAGTGGCGCGGTTGCCTTTCGTATATACTGATGTGAAGCGATGCTTGAACTTGAGCCATCGATATCTTCACAATGATACCGTTCTTACCCCATCCTGCCCCGGCTAGCTTCGGGGGGCGGCCAGGGCGAAGACGAACCCAGCATTTTCATGGAAAGGCGAAAACACTAGAATGACGGGAGGAACCGTCCTGATTGCAGACCCAAATGGGGAGCGCGCGTCCGCCCTTGAGCGGGCGCTAACGAGGCTGCGAATCGCCGCGCGCTGGGTCGATAGCTTCGAAAAAACGCGTGAGACGCTTGGGGATTACACGGAACTGGATGCGCTCTTTCTGGCGGCGGAAGGTTTCGATGATGACAGTTTTGAGTTTTGCCGGATGCTGAGCCGCTTCACGCTCCAATTCCAGCCGCCAGTCATCATGGTCGCCCCGGCCGGCAGTCGGCCTGCGTTGGCGCGGCAGGCCATGGCTTCGGGCGCCAAGGGACTGTTGAGCTGGCCCGCCGATGACGTGACCTTGGCGGCGTGGATCGAGGCGGTGCGGCCGCTCGGCATGCCGCCGCCGATGGCGGAAGAGGGACCCGCTGAGTCCCATGGCGGCCTTCCCACGGAGGCGCTGCAAACCTTCGCGAAACTCTCCCACCAGGTAAGCAACCCCTTGCAAGGAATCTTTGGGTCGGTCGACATCATCGCCATGAATGTCTCGCCCGATTTTCCCCATCACGACCGGTTAGAGGAGGTGCTCAAATACGCCAAGGAAGTGGCTCATCTCGTGAGAGACGCCAGCCGCCTGGCCAAGGATGCGTTGAAGTGATCCCCCTGGTGCTCTTTCTATTCTAGAATTGTGGAGCATGCCGGCTGAAACAGAGGATCGATACTCCCCTTGAACCTTTCTGTGAGGCCAATTGGACCACATGAGAGTTCCTGACAATCACCATTCCGCGCACCTCACCGTCATCCCCTTTCGCGGGGATGACGAGGGGCGGCGGGATTACTCACAATTTTGGAATAGAACAAGCACTAGTCAGGGCGCCTTTCGAGATGAGGCGCCTGGATCCGATGGCGGGCCACGTCCGCCCCAGAGGCGCGATAGCGAGTAGCTTGGGGTCTAGGCGCGCGCAACGCGTGGATACCCCAGGAACACTGAACAATGGAAGGGGACATACCGATGCGAATCGACGTCGTTTTTTACAGCATGTACGGGCATGTGTACACCATGGCGGAGGCGGTGGCGGAAGGCGCGCGGGAACATCCGGACGCCGAGGTGAATCTGTATCAGGTCGCCGAGTTGATGCCGGACGAGGCCCTTGAGCGGTCCGGCGCGAAGCAGGCCCGGCAAGCGTTCGCCCACGTGCCCCCGGCGGAACCAGCGCAACTCAGCCAGGCGGACGCGATTATCTTTGGGACGCCCACCCGTTTTGGCAACATGTGCGCGCAGATGCGAAACTTCCTCGACCAAACCGGCGCACTGTGGGCCAACGGCGGGCTGATTGGGAAGGTGGGCAGCGTGTTTACCAGCACGGCCTCGCAGCACGGGGGCCAGGAAACGACGCTCACCAGTGTCCACACCACGTTGCTCCATCATGGCATGATTATCGTCGGCGTGCCGTACTCCGAGCAGCGGCTGGTGAACATGGACGAAATCACCGGCGGAAGCCCGTATGGCGCAAGCACGATAACGCGAGGCGACGGTTCGCGCCAGCCCAGCGAGAATGAACTCGCCATCGCCCGCACGCAAGGCCGCTGGGTCGCGGAAATCACAAGAAAGCTGGCGGGATAACCCGCCCGAAGGAATGTCCCCATCATGACCGAACCAGCGTATCAAGGCGTGATTCTAGCCGCCGGCCAGGGCGCCCGCATGGGACCCTTTGGCGAGGAAGTGCCCAAACCGGTCGTGCCCATCTGCAACAAACCGCTTCTGGCCTATCATCTCGAACACATGCGGCGGTTCGGGATCGAAGAGGTTATCGTGGTCATTGGCCACCTCGGCCATGTCATCACCCGGACGCTGGGCGACGGGGAAGCGTATGGGGTGCGCCTCCGTTATGTCGAACAGGATCAGCGCCTCGGGATCGCCCACGCCGTCGGCCAAGTGGAACCCTTCATCGATCGCCCGTTCCTGCTCATCCTTGGCGACATCTTCTTCGAAGTTCCCGGCCTGTGCGCCATGGCCGATATCATGGAGCAGAAAGACGCCACGGCGGTCGTCGCCGTGAAAGAAGAGGAGAACCCGGAGGCTGTCAAGCGCAACTTCTCTGTCCTGCTCAATGACGACGAAACCGTGCGCCGGGTGATCGAGAAACCCCGCCATGTCCCCAACCTTCTCAAAGGATGCGGCATCTACCTTTTTGACCTGCCCATTTTCGACGCCATCCGCCGAACCCCCCGCACGGCCATGCGCGACGAGTACGAACTCACGGATTCCATCCAGATCCTCATCGACTACGAATACCCCGTCCACGCCGGCTCGGTGGTGGAATGGGACATGAACATCACCTACGTCGGGGACCTGATCGATTGTTGCCGGCATCAACTGCGCCGCCTCGGCGTTTCCCGCCTGACCGGCCTTGGCTGCCAGATCGCCGAGGGGACCGAACTCTCCGAGACCGTCGTGGGCGATGGCGCCGTCATCGCGAAGCCCGCCCGGCTCGAACGCTGCGTCGTGCTGCCCGGCGTAACCCTCGCCGACGGCCTCGACTACAGCGACACTGTCTTCACCTCGCGCGGACGCCTCACCGCCGGCCATAACCTGTAGAGCCTACCCAACGCGGCGCCACAACGCGGCGCCACGAAAAGCGCCCCCGGCGCGGCGTTTGCTGAAAGGCGGCGGGGCGAAGGCGGAAAGAACCAAGCGCGTAAGGAGGCTCGGCACGCCTAACGATGGCTGTGCGCCGCAAAAAACGTTTCGTTGCCAAACGCCGCCAAGGGGGTGTGCAATATATTGTCACCTGTGAACAACTCTCATTCAGTAGTGGCTGGAGTCCTACCACCCTAACACGGCTTTTGGTAGACACTGACCATAACTATATCGGTCGTTAAGCACTATATAGTGTGGTTGTGCTTTGTTAAGTGACTATATATTGTGGTTAGCATCAACAGCTTCGTTTTGGCATAAACCTTGCTACATTAAGGGTGTAGTCACGGGTCCGCATCTCATAGCGGTCCCGGGATGCGGGAATTTTGGTCTGCTACGTTGCGTTCACGGTTCCTATCCAGTGAGCCAACGTACCACCTAAGGAGGTAGCAGTGGCAAAGATACCGGAAGGCTAAACACACATCGCGGGGAGAGCGAGGTGGGAAACACATGAGCAATGAAGTGCGGCCCAATCGGGGTGTGGCCGCGGCAATGGCAACTCACACCGAACGATAAGGAGAACCAAATGTACAAGAAAATGCTAACAGTAATGACGCTAGCCCTCGCGGGCGCGTTTCTCGCCGCAGGTCCTGCGGACGCTAACTACTTACCGTCGCCTATCGGTGGAGAGGTGATCCACGAGCGTGACTGGGTCCCAGTAGAAGACGGCAGAAACTTTCCGAGGGCCAACGTGGAGCTTGGAGAGGAGTCGTGGGCATCTCCATTCAATTGGGAAGCAGGCACACCAGCGATAAACGGCGCGACGTTTTGGGCTGGTATCGATACTGCGACGTCCGACTCGTTGAATGACGCGAATCTTGACGACCTGTTCGACGATTTCACGTTCAGTTTCTATACGGACGACTCGGGAAGTCCGGCCGAGGATGACGATTCCCCGGTGTTTAGCGCCACTGTAACGGATTTCCAATGGAATCCGACGTCTGGAGAATCTCAAGAGGAATTCGGGGCTTTTACAGGCTTCCGTATTGGCGGCAATTTCGACTCGACATGGGACCCCGGTGAATCGGGAGACTATTGGATGAGTGTTACAGGTAACCCAAATGCCGATAATGGCAATGGGTACTGGGAAGCTGGAGACCGTATTCGGTGGCTCGCTGGCGTAGAACCTCCGGGCATTGGTGAGGCAGATTTGCCCTTTGCTCAGTTTTGGAGCGATGACCAAAACGGCAGCGATGGTTCCTGGACAGAAGGGCGTGACCATCTCGCCATGAGCGTCCATGTCGTTCCCGAGCCGGCGTCGATGACGTTGCTTGGTCTTGGCTTGGCGGGCTTCGCCACGCGGCGGTTCATGAGCCGCAAGAAAGCCTAACACCTAGCGGCGTTACGCCTCGCGCTTGAAAACACCTCGTCTCTCCGCGGGGTAGATCAATCTCCAAAAGCCCCCGGGGCCTCCCCGGGGGCTTACTTCGTGGTGGTT
>JBKHFO010000002.1:0-48158 GCA_046540175.1 Candidatus Hydrogenedentota bacterium | reverse complement strand
TGGAATTCGCTTGGACCTGTTTGTTGGCGTCAGACGCAGCCGCGCCGGTGCTGGCTGACACAGGCTGAAAAACCTCGGGGTCGTAATTCAGGCGAAAATCAAGGGCGGAAACCCCTTGGTCCGCTGACCCCTCCAAAAGAATGGGTACTGTTACGTCCGAACCTTGAAACGAAGGCGATCCCACCCGCAACGTTCCCGCCGCCGCTAATGAGCCCAGGAACACTGTTGCTGTGCAAAGGATTGCGAAACGACTCATTCTAATAGACATAGGCGCGATTTCCCCTCGGGTTTGATTTGCTGGCCGAGCCATCTAAACCGGCTCCCCGGAACCTAATTTCATTGCGTTAACGCCTCCGCCCACCCCTGAGTTGACGTCCCGATCTCTTCAAAAGTGGATTGCATTTTATTCTTATTTCGTTGGCGCTACGATCCGGCTCCCCTGAGAGCGCGTCTTGGCCCTTCTATTGTGCCAACACCGCCGCATTGTAAGAGAACACAGCCTTATGGCATAGTGCGTCTCAGGATTTCCCACTTTGTGGTTTCGGTCGATAGGATGGAGGATACAAGGCTATGAAGCGACGCACGTTTCTGGCGAGTATGGCGGCGGCCGGTATGGCCGCGGCGGGAATGGGCGGGGCTGGAGCGGCGGACGCAGCCCCTTCGTGGCGGGCGCTGCCTAGATGGCGGGGCTTCAACCTGCTCGAAAAGTTCTACCGGAACGAGCGGTTTCGCGAACAGGATTTCCAGTGGGTCAGCGATTGGGGCTTCGATTTCGTCCGCCTGCCCATGGACTATCAGCAGTGGACAGACGCCAACGACCCACAGAATCTCGACGAGGCCGTGCTGGAACACGTGGACGAGGCCGTCGAGTTGGGCGAAAGATATGGCGTTCACGTGTCGCTCAATCTGCATAACGCGCCCGGCTATACGGTGAACTCCGCCATCGATCATGAGTTAAACCTGTGGGAAGACGCCGAGGCGCAAGAACAGTTTGCCTATCAGTGGAAAACGCTCGCCCGGCGCTATCGCGGTATTCCGCCGGAACAAGTGAGCTTCAATCTCGTGAACGAGCCCGCCAACGTGGATGAAGAAACCTACCTCAATGCCGTGATGGGCGCCATTGAGGCCATCCGGGAGGCGGATCCCGGGCATCTCATCATTACCGATGCGCTGGGGTGGGGCCGGGAGCCCGTTGACGCCGCGGAGGAACTCCAGCTAGCACAATCCACACGCGGCTACAATCCCATGGAGCTAACGCATTACCGGGCCACATGGGTCAGCGGCGCGGACACGTATCCCACACCCGCTTGGCCGGCCTTGCAATTGAACGGCCGTCTGTTTGGCCCCCAACGGCCCGATTGGACCGAGCCCATTGTCATTGAGGGCGGGTTCGACGAGCCCACGCAATTGCGCGTGCGCGTCCGGCAAGTATCGAATCACTCCCGGCTGGTGATCCGCGCGAATGGCGAGACTTTATTGGAGCATTCCTTCGAGCCCGGTCCCGGCGAAGGCGAGTGGGAGGAAGTGATCCATGCCCAGGAATGGGACATCTACCAGAACATCTACAATCGCGACTATACGGTGGATGTCCCCGCCGGGACGGAGCGAATCGAGTTGCGGAACGAGGAGGGCGATTGGATGACCCTCTCCGAACTGGGGCTTCGGCCAGCGGACAACGGCGGCGAGCATGTGTTGACGTTGCCCGCACAGGACTTCGAGCAGCCCGGGGAACGCGTGGTGCACTATGATCGCGGCGAGTCCGGCAGGCCCTTCACCGGCCCTGACATGATGGACCGGGAGTGGCTGGCCCAGAATTTCGAGCCGTGGAAGGCGCTTGCGCAGAGCGGGATGGGCGTCTTTGTTGGCGAATGGGGGGCGCACCGGTACACGCCGCACGAGGTGGTGTTGCGGTGGGCGGAGGACCAGCTCGCCGTGTGGCGAGACGCCGGCGTGGGCTGGGCGCTCTGGAACCTGCGGGGCTCCTTCGGCATTATCGATTCCAACCGGGAAGATGTGGACTACGAGGAGTTTCACGGCCATCAGCTCGACCGCGCGTTCCTGGAGCTGTTGCGCCGGTACTGAGCGAGGTCCATCGAGACAACAAAAAGCGGCGCGGACCGGGAGGCTTGCTTCCCCTCCGCGCCGCTTGGGCTTTCTCTTGCGATCGCTCAGGCGTTTACTTCTTTACCTTGAGCACATCGTGGCCCTTGCCTTGGGCGATGGCGGAGGTGTAGGTCTTGAGGCTGTTCTGCACCGAGGGATCGGTCAGATCAAGCGTCTTCTCTTCCTCGGCCGCCATGTACGCGGCTTGGACCAGCTTGGTGACCTCAAGGCCGTATTCCCAATTCAACAGGGCGTCCCGGCCTTCGAGAAACGCCGCCCGCGCATCCGCGAACTCGTCGTTATACCCGTAGAGATCCGGCTCATTGGGATGGACCGTCAAGAGCCCCCGCGACGCCGTCGACTTCTCCAGCGCGGTTTCCGCGTCGGCCACGGCCTCGGCCGCCTCATCGCCCACGAACAGCGTCATCGGCGACAGGAGCGTGTTCACCTCGAAGGCGTAGCCTGGTCCAAGTCCGTCCATCATGAGACGCAGGCCCTGCTTGTCGTACATCCACGAATTGGTGAACTGCGCCTTCACGAGCTGCCCCGTATCGGGATTCTCGAAGGTGACCATGCCCGTGGCGAAGTCTTCCGCCGGCGTCTTGGCGTAGTCCACGCCCTGCGCGCCGAGCAGCTTCTTGCGCCAACGGGGCAGGCCCCACTTGAGCAAGGCGGTCTCGGCGTTTACTGCGGTCGGCTTCAAAAAGGTGGCGGGCTTGCCGTGGGGCGTGAGCACGTACCACGAGACGGCGATGCTGTGGCACCCCATGTCGGAGAGCACGCCGCCTCCCTGGCGGGTCGGATCCCAGAACCAGGGCGAGTGAGGTCCCGCGTGCTCCTCGGCCGAGCGGGCCAAGGCGATCGGCCCCATGGCGGCCTCCTGCGGAGCCAACTGGGCCTTTTGCATCTGGATGCTCTTCATGTGGATCTGATTTTCAAAGTAGGCCGTGGGCAGCTTCATTTCCTTGGCGAGCTTGACCAACTGCTCCGCCTCCGCCACGGTGCGGCCGAGCGGCTTCTCGCAGATGAGCCCCTTGAGCTGCGCGCCCGCCTTCACCGCCTCGGCTACCTCGCCCACGCGTTCGACCCGCGCGAAGTTCGGCGCAAGGATGGCCACGGCGTCGCAGCTGTCGCACAGCTCCTTCACCGTCGAACACACCTTGCAAGGGCCAAGCCCTTCTTTCGTGGCCCAGTTCGCCAAGGCTTCCGCGCCTTCCGGAGCGGTCACGGCCGAGATCTGGACGCCGCGCACGGATTTAAGCGCTTTTCCGAGAAAGCCCGCGATAAATCCGGCGCCAATGAATCCTACTCGCAATGTTTCCATAGTCTTGGTTCCCCCATACGTTGGTTTCTCCGTTCAGCGCAAACTACGGCAAAGAGTATACCCCCAGTGCGGAACAGGCGCAACCAGCGTATCGCAATGCGCCCCCTTGAGCTTACATAAAGATATAGGCCCCCAGCAGCTTGGGCCCATGCTCCCCCCGGACTTGCGCCTCGCAGGTTGACGCCCTTGAAACAGCGCCCACATCATTTTGCCCAAGCTGCTGGGGTATACGCCGCTTCCATGGCCGTAGCCCAAGGGGTTCGTCCCGGTCCTATGGGGGGCTAAAGATTTCGCGTCAGGATTCCGCCTATGGTATGGTAGTACTTCAGGCTGGCTGTCTTTTTCTTGTCGTGTTGATGCGAATATGCTATAAACATACTTGAAAGCCTGCGGAACCCATGGTAGAATGCCAGTGGCACTACCGACAAGGATATCCGCGGATCTTGTGTGACCTGTTCGTGCGTGGCGAAGTTGGGTGAGGAGGCCGCGGGCAAAGCATGGTCAGTCCTGACGGAGTGTGACATAGTGGACCCTTTAGGCAACAAAAACTGACGCGGAGAAGGAGAAGACCAGTATGAAAAAGGTATTGGCAGGGGTGCTGGTGCTGGCCTTGCTCGCCATGGGCGGACAAGCGGTGGCCCAGACATCGGCTACCCAGTGGGACGATCTAACGTGGTGGGGTAACACGGGGGCGACCCCCGAACCCCAGCCCGACGCCACACGTGACGGGTATTGGTGGTGGCCGCAGGATCCCGAACCGGCCGAAGACGAAGTGTGGGGCAACCAGGGTTTGGTGTATAGCCAATGGGAGCAACCAGAGCCCGAACCTGAACCCCAACCGCCCGAACCACCGGACCCGCCGCCACCACCGGAACCGGAAGTTGAGCGGGACACGCCGGTTCTGGACAATGTGCTCTTTGACTTTGATAAATCCGAGCTGCGGCCGGAAGGCATTGAGGTCATAGAAGAGGTGATCGATGAACTGGAAGCCCATCCCGAGGATACGTTGGCCATCGAAGGGCATACCTGTAACATCGGGACCGAGGAGTACAACATGGGACTGGGAGAACGCCGCGCCGAAAGCGTCCATGACTACATGGTCGAGCAAGGGATTGACTCCGATCGGCTTGAGACCGTGAGTTATGGCGAGGAGGAACCCGCGGTGCCCAACGACACGCCTGCCCAACGGGCGCAAAACCGCCGCGTGGTGTTCAATTACCAGATTGGGGACTAGGGCCTCCACCCCACACGCAATCCACGCACACGTTTACCGCCCGGCGCCCTCCTCAAGAGGCCGCCGGGCGGTTTCTACGTTTCCGCCACGGAGCGGAGCGGCGGGGGTAACCTGGCGGGCGCCCGCTCAGTCCTGAATGCGGCGGCTGACGGGGCTCCGGTTTTTTTCTTTTGGCGGGTTACGGCCGCGCCACTAGCGGGTTACGGCCGCGCCACTAGCGGATTACAGCCGCGCCGCGCCGCAAAGAGAATCATGGGCTTCTTAACACATCGGCGATGGCGGTGCAAAGGGGCTCCATATTGGCCTCCGTAATGCCCGCGACATTAATGCGGCCGGACCCCACAATATAAATCGAGTAGCGCTCGCGCAGGGTATCCACCTGGCTCTTGGACAAGCCTGAAAAAGAGAACATGCCACGCTGCTCCTTAAGAAACGAAAAATCTTGCGGCGCGCCTTTGTCGCGCAGGGTATCCACAAAGAGCGTGCGCATTTTCATGATGCGCTCCCGCATGGCCGTCACCTCGTTTTCCCATTCCGCACGAAGTTCGGCGCTGCCCAGAATCGTGGTGACGATGGCGCCGCCGTGGGCGGGGGGATTGGAGTAATTCGAGCGAATGCACTGCTTCACGTGGCTCAGGGCCTTGTCCGCCGCGTCCGCGGAGCTTCCCACGATGGTCAAGGCGCCCACGCGTTCGTTGTAAAGACCGAAGTTCTTGGAAAAGGAGCTGGCGATCAAGGCGTTGGGCGCGCGCTTGCAAAGCGCCCGCACGCCCTCCGCGTCCGCTTCCAGCCCATCGGCAAACCCTTGATACGCAAAGTCCACGAACGGAATGGCCTTGCGATCGGCGAGGATTGCGCCCACTTCGTCCCATTGCGCAGGGGTAAGGTCGGCCCCCGTGGGATTGTGGCAACAGCCATGCAGCAACACGGCGTCGCCCTCCTTCACGTTGGCTAGCGCATCCCGGATGCCATCGAAGTCGAGCGCGTTGGCGGATGCGTCAAAGTAGGGATAGGTCTGTGTTTCCACGCCTGCCGCGTCGAACACCTTGGGGTGGTTCGGCCACGTGGGATCGCTCATCCAGATTCGGCTCCCGGGGAACTTGCGGCGAAGGAACTCGGCCGCGACCCGCAGGGCCCCTGTCCCCCCAGGGGTCTGCGCCGTAACCGCCCGGTCCTCCGCCGTGATGGCCGAGCCCGCTCCGAAGACCAGCTCCTTGACGGCGGCGGCGTACTCTGGCGAACCATTAATGGGGAGATAGCTCTTGCTGGTTTGTTTCTCGATCAGGCGTTGCTCTGCTTTCTTGACCGTGTCCAGAATGGGTGTACGGCCGTTGGCGTCTTGATACACGCCGACACTCAAATTGATCTTGTGCGGGCTGGGATCTTGGCGAAAGGCCTCGGTCAGTCCCATAATAGGGTCGGGAGGGGCATTGTCAAGCGTTTCAAACATGGATCGCTCTCCGGTTATGTTTCGGTTTAGTGCAAAGGGTCAGGATGCGGTTCTCGCCGCCGGCGGGTGTTCCATGGATAGGCGGTGATGAAGTATTCTTTTGCGGCGCCCATGACCAAGGAAGGCGCGTTCCGAACGCGAAAGTGCGGCCCGCATTATGCATTTTTGGCGGAGAAGTTTCTAGTATGTGTTTTCGCCCCCAGCCCGCGAATTACGCCAGCGGCTGTACCTTTGGGGAGCCGTTTGATAGGCTTAGATCGCAACTGAAGAACCGCCCTACCCCTTACTTTCATGGAGCATCCCCTTTATGCGCGCGGAAATCGTGATGATAGGCACCGAGCTGCTTCTCGGGCAGATCGTGGACAGCAACTCGGCGCTTGTGGGCCGGACGTTAGCGGCCCACGGCGTGAATCTCTTCCAAAAGTCCACGGTGGGAGACAACCAGGCCCGTATTGAAGAAACGCTGGCGCGCGCCCTGGAACGGGCCGATGTAGTGCTAACTTCGGGCGGCCTTGGACCCACGGAAGACGACGTGACCCGTGAAGCCGTGGCCCATCTCTTGGATCGTCCCCTGGAGCTGGATGCTGGTTTGTTGGAGGACTTGCATGAGCGCTTCGCCCGCATGAAGCGCCCGGTCAGCGAAAACAATAGGAAGCAGGCCATGCTGCCCCGCGGGGCCCGGCCCATTTCCAATCCCAACGGAACCGCGCCGGGACTGCTGGTGGATGACGAGCGCGGGGTGATCATCTGTATGCCCGGCGTGCCTCATGAACTCGAGGCCATGTTGAACGCCGAGGTCATTCCCCGGCTTCGCGAACGCTTCGGCGTAACGGGCGTGCTCTGGTCGCGTGTGCTCAAGGTCGCCGGAGTGGGGGAGTCGCGCATTGATGAGCGTATCGGCGATTTGATGCGGGACGGGGCGAATCCCACCGTGGGTGTGTTGGCCTCGCCTGACGCCGTGCGCATACGCATCAGCGCCAAGGCGGACAGCCAAGCCGAGGCGGCGGCGCTCGTTCAGCCCGTGGAGCAAGAGCTGCGCGCCCGATTGGAGGGCCTGATCCTGGGCGCGGATGAGGATACCCTGGAATCGGCCGTTGACTGGATGTTGCAAGAAAGGGGCTGGTCCCTGGCGGTGGCGGAGACCGCGACCGGCGGCCTGCTCGCGCAACGCTTGGCCCACGCGAACGCCCGCTCCTTCGCGGGCGGCTGGACGCTGCCCCGGCATGCGCCCGCCCAATCACCGGGACACGAAGACGCGGCCGCGTTGGCGGAGGCGGTCCGGCAAGCGTTTAGCGCGGAATGCGGCCTCGCGTTGTCCCCCGTGGACGAGGGCGGCGTCACGGCGGGCGTCTTTCTGAGCCCGGAAGGCCGGCACGCGTGGGAAAGCGGCATGCCCCCCAGCGAATCCCTCTACGCCGTGCGCACGGCGGTCATCGCGCTGGAACAGGTCCGCCGCTGGTTGACGGGACGCCCCGCCAAGCCGTGAGGATGCGCCCTCAGGCCTCCGCCGTGAAGCTGACCCATACCTTGCGCTGGCGCGGCCCGTCGAACTCGCAGAAGTAGAGGGACTGCCAGGTCCCGAACGCGAGCCGGCCTTCGCGCACCAGTACTTGCTGGCTGAACCCCATGAGGCTCGCCTTGACGTGCGCGGCGGAATTCCCCTCGGCGTGGGCGTAATTGCCCCGCCACGGGACAAGCGTGTCCAGGATATGCGTCATGTCCTTGACCACGTCGGGGTCGGCGTTCTCGTTGATGGTGACGCCCGCCGTGGTGTGAGGCACGTAGACGTGGACCACGCCGTTGGTAAACCCGGCCTCGTCGATGACCTTCTGCACGTGGCGGTCAAGCACGACAAACTCGGTGTGTTTGCTTGTCTTAACGTCAATGCTCCGCATGGATTCGTGGCATTCCTTTCGTTAACCAGGTCTCAATAGAGTAGGCGCCCCCGCGCGAGACAAAGGTCTGGTGGTATCGTGGACTCCAAGTACCCGTACCAATTCCCCGCCAAGAATAACGGCTACCCACAATTCAAAGGCGGAACGAGTACCAATCTAATCCTGCGCTGGACGCCATTGCAGGCGGGCGTACACGGGATAGTGATCCGAAGGATACCGGCCGTCTTGGTTGTACAGCACGGTCTCGCAAAACGCCACGTCGAAATGGCGGCTTATAAGTATCCAATCGATGCGGCGCGAATCCGGGTCGGGAGGCGCGAAGCCGCCCCAAGTTCCAGCTGGGCCCTCCGTTTCAGTTGCAATCAGCCACGCGTCTTCCATCCGCGAACCCTCGACCAGGAGCTGCCAGGGGCGGTCTTCCTCGGCTTGCGCATTGAAGTCGCCGAGCACGATGATGGGCTCGTCCGCCGCGTGTTCTTCGATACGGTCGCGGATGAGCGCCGCGCTCTCCTCGCGCGCTTTCACGCCCCGGTGGTCGAAGTGCGTGTTGTACACCGTGACCATCTCTTGCGAATCGAGATGATAGAACCGCGCCCAGGTCACCATCCGGGGAAGCGACGAGTCCCAGGACTGCGACCCCGGGATCTCGGGCGTTTCCGAGAGCCAGAAGTTTCCGATTGTGATGGGCCGGACCTTTTCGTGGTTATAAAGAAAAGCCGTTTGTTCTCCCGTGAGATCGGCTTTCCTTCCCGTCCCGAACCAGCGGTATTCGGGAAGGGTCTTTTCCAGGTAAGCGGCCTGAGACTCCAGGGCTTCCTGCATGCCGATGATGTCGGGCATATACTGAATGATCATATCCGCCGCCATCGCCTTGCGATGGGGCCAACTGTCCGGCCCGTCGTCCGCCGTTCCGTAGCGGATGTTAAACGACATCACGTCCAATTCGAAGGGGGCCTCCTCTCCGTGCGCGAGGGGGATGGCCCCCAAGAGTATCGACGCCAAGAGCACCCCTAATTGACTACGCACTAGATTCATGACGCATCCTCCTTGCATTTAAGCGGCTTGTTAGTGGTGCGAAAAGCACCGTTCAAGGCTGAACACCATGGTGGCGCCGGCTTCGTTGCAGGCCTGAATGGCGTCGTAGTCGTTGACGCTTCCGCCGGGTTGCACAAAGGCCCTTACGCCAGCTTTCACCGCCACGTCCACGGCGTCGCGGAAAGGAAAGAAGCCATCGGACGACAACACGGCTCCTTCGAGCGACTCCGTTCCCTTATACTTCTGACCCGCCTTGACCAAGGCCTGCTCCACGGCGCCTACGCGGTCTTGCTCGCCCGTGCCCACGGCCAGCGTTTGGCCGTTGCGGGCGATGACGCAGCCGTTGGACCGCACGTGGATATTCACATACCACGCGAAGAGCAGGTCGTCGAGTTCCCGTTCCGTGGGTTGGCGCTCGATGTCGATGCGGCCTTTCTTGCGGTGCTCGTTGTACGCGGGCTCAAAATCCTCGGGCGACGTGATCCGGCTAAGATAGGGCTTCGCCAGCACCAGGCTGCCGTCGTCGAACATCTTGACTTCGCTCGTCTCACAGGGGTCGCCCACATAGCGGGGCAGGCGGCTGAACTCGGGAAGGCGGATGACGCGAAGTTCCTTGTTCCGGCCGAAGCGTTCGAAATCCTTCAACGCCGCCAAGGCTTCCCCGGTGAACGCCGGGGCGGCCACGCCTTCCACGATGGTCTCCATGATGGCCTCCGCCGTGGCGGCGTCCACCTCGGTATTGAAGACCACCACGCTGCCAAACGCCGCTTGGGCGTCCGCGTCGCGAGCCCGCCGGTACACCTCGGCCAACGCCATCCCGTCCACCTCCATCGCCACGCCCGACGGATTGCAGTGTTTCATAACGGCGCAGGCCGGCGTGGGCATGTACTTCAGGATCCCCACGGCGTGATGCATGTCCTCAATGTTGGTCTGGGAGAGACCACTCTTGCCTGATTTAAGGACCTCGTAGTCTCCCAGCACAAGTCCTTCCCGATCCGCGGGCCGGTAAAAGGCCGCGGGCTGGTGTGGATTGGTGCCGTAGCGGAGATCCTCGACCTTTTCATAGCGCCGTCCGAGCAGCTCAAAGCCGTCGGGGAAATCGCCCTTGGCGCGGGTGCGGTACATTTTTTTGATATCGTCGTCAGCCATGATACTAAACCTTTCCAATGCCGTCTTTCCGGAAAAAAAACACGCCTGGGCGGCCGTATCTTCCCTCCGGCGCCCAGGCGAGCGGCATTGCGTCTCCGCGCCGCTTCCCCGTGGTCCATTCCACGTCGCGTCGCCAGTCACGGCGCGGTAGCCAGTCTTGTCCGAGGCCTATGCTGCCAAACCCCGCCGCCAAAGTCAATGGCGCCATTGTTTTCGCGGCGGCGGAGTGGACAACGGCGTCTCGCAGCCAGTCTATTGCTGTTCAAAATCCTCGCGCCAGCCCGCGATGCCGGCCTCTTCATGGTCGCCCGTGAAGACGACCGTGCGGTAGCGGAAGTTTAGGATTTCCCCCTCCTCCAACGACACGGGATCGTCAATAAAATCGAATGGAGTGGGGGACATGAACCCGTAGTTGCGGTTGAACCACGGCGCGGGATACCCGGGATTATCCGAGTGCTGGATGATGGCCAGGCCCTCGGTTTCGCCCTGATGTTCGCCATAGTAGGCGTTCCAGGCCGCGCCACTGCGCCCGCGCGTCCCTTCCTCGTCCTGGTTCCCTTCGGAATCCACGATGGTCCCCGTACCCAGCGGGGCCTGATCCGGGCCTCGATCGGGATCGCCCACCGCGAGTTCGGGGCGCATCCGTGCGCTGAAGAACGAGTGCCCCGTGGGTCCCACTTCGAGATCCGTCAGAACCTCAAACTGGAATTCAAAATCCAGAATGCGCACGTCCGGCGAAGGCGCCCAGATGGTGACCGTCCGCGTGTCGCGGAGCTGGTGGGCGTCCTCGTCTGGCACGATCCAATCGCACTCATCCCGCAATACGACCACATCGCCAGTATCCTCGACGATTTCCGGGTTGCGCGAAAAGACCTGGCCCGTCCCCAGTTCATGCCGGGGCTGCCAGTAATTCCCGCGCTCCACGCCTTCCGAGCGCACCGAGTCCAGGCTGACGTACAGGGAACTGTGATGCGGGTACGGCTCCTGATCCCACGCTGTCACGCTCTCTCCGGTCGCCGGCCCATTCACGGGATAAAAGAAGGGATACTTGTGTTCTTCGCCGAACTTGTAGGCCGTGAACTCTTCTCCATCCACTGTCACCACAATCTGGTCGTCTTCCATTGACGCGCCAACGGACTGCGCCTCTTGCCCAGCGGCCGTCACTGACGCCAAGGCAAACCCCAACGCCAACAACGGTGTTGCGATACGCGCTACATTTGTTCTCATGGTGCGTGTTCTCCTTCGGTTTTGTGTTCAACCGTGTTTAGCCCCTCTCGGGCCCCTTCCGCCAAATGAAGATTGGAGCGCCCAAGCAGCGCCCAACGAACTGCCCTGTTTAGCTTTGAACACTTTCCCAATAACACCTATCGTAGCACGCAACGGCGAGAAAAGGGAACCCCGCCCCAATCGCCGGATCACTCAGCGCAATCTATCTTGCCGTCCCTATTGGTAGCGCCGAAAACAAAAGGTTATCCTCACCCAATGGGTGAGCACGTACCGCCGGCGTCTCACCGGCATCCATGAGCCGCTTGGAAGGCGGCGATACGGTTCCTGCAAATCCCTATCCGGTGATTGGGGAACGCGTTGAACGGTAAGTTTCGGGCTGTAGAGATGCGGAATAGCGTGGGGGTGAGTCAGCCGGCGGGATGGGTCTGGAGATATACAAGCGGCCCATGGCGAGAGGAAAGGTGATTGCGCAAACCACAATATATGGTCTGAGCGTGCGGACGGTGAATGCAGTGTGGCCACAATATAAAGGCATTTGCAGGGTCTCCCCACCATATGAGCAATGAATTCTCCCCAATCCCTCAACTTTTTTGAAAAAACCCTTGACATCACCCACAGGATGTGGTAGACTACGGTCGGTGTCTGAAATCACCGGGGCGTTTTAGGGGACCGGCCGCTCGTCTCCATCTAGTTCGCACCGCAACCCAAGAAGCCGGTAGCTCCCCCAAAACGCCCGGAGGCCTTGGCTAGCCCAAGTCAAGCGCCTCGACCCTCAGATAGTCCGTGACCCTCTTGCACCTAACCTACACGGAGCCCCGATTTCAGACACTCCCCGCATCGGAGCGGCGGGTTCCCAAGGCCCGCCGCTCCTCCTCCCTTACAAACTCCTGCTCTAAACGGTATCCTCGCCGCCAGCTTCATTAGGCTCGGCCATATTGCATTAAGTTTCTATGTAGAAGACGCCAGCAGTGGCTTATTCGCGGAAGGTTTTGGAGAGAGCCCGCGCATTGAAAGCGGTCGCCGCCAACCTTCAATGCGCGGGGATGCGCAGAGAATGGGATACGCTACGGGTATATCCAGGCGCTATCTAGTGGAACGGAATAGTATTACCCCCTCTGTCAGATAACTCCTTCGCAAGGAACCCTCCTCCCTCTCTAGTCTCGTACTCTCTTGGGGGGAATCCGTTATTTGCCCAGTGTCGGCGGGCGGTCTGTCTTACCGGCCCCGGCCGCCACCCGGGCCGCCCCGGCCCATGACGCCGGGCATGCCGCCGCGCCGGCCGCCGCCCAAGATACCATCGGACCGGGCTTCGTCTAGCGACTCGATCAACGCGCGCGCCTCCGCCTCGTCGGTGATGCCATATTGCTCGGCGACGTTCATCAGGTTATGTTCTTGCTGCTCTTCGACAAGATTGCGCACCTCGCGGCCGGCTTCGCGCATCTCTTCAACCAATGCTTCACGTTGCTCGTCGTCACCAGCGTCGCGCATCTGCTCGCGCAGTTCCATGATATATTCGCTGTATTCCGCCACGGCTGTCATGCGGTCACGCGACTGCGGATCCTCCGCGGTCTGGATCGCCTCCTGCAAGCGCTCCCGCATGTCATCCCGCATCTGCTGCGCGCGCTGCTCCCACTCTTGCCGTCTCTCCTCTCGTCTCGCCTCGCGTTCTTCCTCGGTTGCTTCGGCGTCCTCTTCGCGCTCTCTAGCCAGTTCCTCGCGCCAATCCATGGCGGCCTCCCGCTGGGGGGCATTTGCCCCCTGCGGCATTTCCATCCGGGCATCTTCGACCCCAGCCAAGGCCTCTCCGTCCAGGGATTCGCCTTCGTCTTGCGCGTCAACCGCGCCAGCCCCGCCCTGGGCGTCCTCGAGTGTGGCGTGGAGGCGGTCCAAGCGATCCTCGAGATGGGTGTTTTGTTGGGCTAGCCGCTCGGCCCGCCGCTCCGTTGAAGCCAAGGCCTCCTGGGTCTCGTTGGCGAGTCTCAGGCTTTCCCGGTGCTCCCCCCGAAGCTGTTCCATTTCGCCGCTCAAACGAGTTTGGGTGACTATCGTCCCTGCGATGGCGCCCAGGGATAGGGTGACAATGGCCACTATAATGCTTTTCGTCATGACATGGTCCTCTTTCTTGTAACGGCGTTGTCGCCATTCCAGCCTTGCCGCGATCCACATCGCGCCTTTGGTTAGTGTAACCCAACGGGGAACGAGAAGTTCCCGCCCGGCCTAGCGTTGTGGAGGGTTGGGCGCGTCTTGAGGCCGCGTATAGGGGGGCAGTACAATGCCCGCCAGTGGCTGCGCCTGCCGTCCCCCGGGGAGGCTGTCCAGCTGTGCACGAAACAAGACCTTTCCCTACTAAACTTCAGGACGCTAAGGAGATGTCTGACTTCATGCGCGCCAGCATCAAGACTATCTGGAAATGGCGTGCTGTTTGTTTAACCCCATTGGCCTTTGCGAGGTTGCCGGTTTGAGTACAACTCCCAAAGCACTTTATCCACGCCTTCTACCCGATAACAAGAACACTAGGCGATTGGCCTTGGTTGCGCTTTTCGTTATCGTGCTTCTGGGTATAGGCCTTAGGATTTACAAATTAAACGCATCTCTATGGACGGATGAGATGCATACCTTCGATAGAGGCGGCGGATCTTTTCTGTTCAGTCTTAACGTAACGAGTTATCCTCTTATCAATGTGCTTGCCCATTTTGCCCGCCAAGTAGGAGATAGCGAGTGGATTCTACGCTCGCCGTCCGTGATATCGGGGGTCCTCTCTATTGGTCTAGGGTTTGTTCTAGCTGGTAGAGCCGCCGATTGGCGAGCAGGCCTTCTCGCGGCTCTCCTTGTGGCGGTATCCGTGTCCCTTGTCGAATATAGCCAAGAGGCGCGCTACTATAGCCATATAGTCTTTTTCGTGTTGCTGGTAGCTGTTCTTGTTGATTATGCGCGCTGCTCCAACAATCTTTTCGCGTATATTGGGGCTGCCGGGGCCGTATTTCTGGGCTGTTTGACGCATCTCTTTTTCGTTCCATTCGCGGTTGTCTTTTTCGCCGTGAGCGCCGGATTGGCCGGCGTGTTCTTCATTTGGAGTCACAGTCACGGTCATACGATTCGAAGCCTAGCCTTGGCCCTAGCCTTGGCAAGCGGTTTTAGCGCCTTTCTTGTAACGGATAGCATGCAAGACACCGGAAGGAATCTTCGCGAAACAATTATGATAGGACCTCTCGCGGGTTTCGCCGCGAGTGAATCGCTTAGCGAAACCGAAGAAGAAGATACCGAGGACAGCGGCTATACACTAGATTTGGATGACTATGTACGTTACGTTAAGAAACTTAGCGGCATATATGACCCCTACTTGTTTTGGGGAATGATTACTGTATCGGTCTTTGGATGTGTGATCCTTGCGTATAATACACCGCATGTAGGGCTAGCTTGCCTGGGGATGTTGATTGTCTTTCCTTTCGCGCTGACGCAGATAACGGCTTTTCATTGGTATACGGCCCGCTATTTTGTGGGAAACTATGCGCTTCATGTCATCGGGTTTGCGGTGGGGGTATCTTGGCTGCTAAACGTTCTCTGCGCTTGCGGCGGCGCTTGTGTCAAAAGGTGTAGGGCTGGTGTGTATTGGCGGGCGCCGGCGAGCGCGCTTAGATATAGCAGAATGATAGGCGTATTGGTCATTGGCGTGATTCCGTACCATGGCGCAGTGGAGGCGTTGCAAGCGTACTATGAGGATCGTCCGCTACAGGACTGGCGAGGCGCGGCGGAGTTCATAGCTCAAGATCTTCATCCGGAAGATGTTCTCCTGTTCGCGGAACATAGAGGCTCTTTTCTACTGGTGGAAAGGGGAGTGGACCATTATCTCCGGCAAATCCCCGGGGCGCCTTGGCCGGAACTGCCTCTTCAAGAGCGAATAGAGACAGAGGAAGATTTGGCGAGAGTTATGTCGTCGGATCGTGACGCGGCGAAGCAATTGGTCACACTCAAGACAAGTCTAGAGGAATATGGGGAGGGGTTTGAGGAGACGCTAAAGCGAGCGTTTTCTGTGTATGAGGAGTTCGGGGATGTGGTGGTTTTTGCCGATGCGTCTTCCCAGCATGAAGTGACGTCGTATGAATATATCGAAAACGAGTTGGATGCCTGGAGTCCCGAGGGGAAAGTCGAGCTAGCTCCTTCAAAGCGTACAGTGAGTTTTGAAGGGAGAGAGGACCAGCGCGCAATAGTTCGAGTGCGCTTCCCTGAACGCTTTGAAGTCCCCCTATCGAACAGCCGGTTTGAGCGTTGGACGGAGGGTATTCCTTCATCATGGAGCTTCAAAGGCGGTGAAGAGCAAATCGTTAGAGGAGAGAACGAGTATACGGACAGCGCGATAGTCCGGGGAGATGAGGCTAAAGCCATAGTGTCTAAAGATGTCTATTTCGATGTCCTGCACGAGGGCGTAACGGTGGAAATAGAGGTAAGCGCATCGGTCACTGAGGATGTAAAGGCCGCTTTGTATGTTCGCCCAAGCAGGGGAAGTGAAGAAGCCGCCATTAGAAAGGTTATGGAGCCGGGACAGGAGGAGTTTCGTATTGAATGGCCGGTGAGAGAAGGGTTGCGCCAGGGGGGTGTTCAACTAGGTGTTGAAGTGGGGGAGAGTGAAGAAGGATATGTGCGGTTGGATGACGTGAAAGTGTATGTGGATAATCCAGAGCGCAGACTAACCTGGTTTGAGCAGTGGACTGTTGCGATGGATGTGAAACTTGAGGACGTGTCGCCTGGCGAGTATCCCTCCCGGGTGTTCCGATCAAATATATCGGGTGTGGATCAAAGGGGAGAGAACTACTGGATCGAACTGCATCGATCGTACGGCTCAAGGGATTGGCATAGACAATCCTTTCTGTTGGAAGAAGGACACACCATTCCGTCAGGGGCTCGAAATGTGACGTTTCGCTGCGGTATTTGGCAAGGCGAAGGCAAGGCTCACATTAGGGACTTTCGGATTGTAAGCGGGGCCCGGCCATATCGCGTCAGTCAATAGGGTGGAAGTGATTTGGAGGTAGATTACCTGGGGTAACGCGTCACGGGGGGGGATGGCGCTTAACACGGCGGAAGCAAGCGGTACAGGAGGCCGCGCGCCTCCGATACGCTGGGCCAAGGGTGGCCTTGGAGCACGTGGACGTTGCTTCCGCGCGGCGCCCAGACGGCGGGGTTCGTGGGGCCGAAGAGGGCGATGGTGCGGCAGGCGGCCGCGGCGGCGAGGTGGGTGACGCCACTATCGTTGCCGAGGTAGAGGCGGGCTCCCGCCAAGCGCCGCGCCAGGGTTACGAGGGAATCCTCCTGCAAGGGGCGGCCGGGCAGGTCCACGCCCTGTTCGAGTTCGGCAGGCCCCACGCACCAGGCCACGGCAAGGCCCAGGTCTTGCAGATCGTGCGCGACGGCGCGGAACCGCTCGAACGGCCAGTTCTTGTGGGGACTGCCGCTTCCGGGATGGATGATGACGTCGCCCGGCGGGTCGAGGGGCGCGAGCTTGAGCCGGAATGGCGGCAGATCGCCGTAGCCCAGGCATTCCGTGTAATACTCCGCCGCGGAACGCTCCCAGCCCTCCGGCGGCAGGCCCGGAAACGCGTCCACCCGCTCCACGCCGCATGCGCGCAAATTCGCCGCCAGGGTTCCGTCTTCGTCGCGCAACCACACGATGGCCCGGTCGTATGGAGCGAGAAACGCCTTGAGATGCTCGCTTGGCGCGTGAAAGACGGAGCCGAAATCGGCGGCGTCGAGGGAATACGCCGCGTGCGCAATGCCGGCCTCCACGGCCAACTTGAGGCGCTCGGGCCGGCCGAGCAGATCGACGGTCTCCTCGCGCGCCAGCGCCGCCAATGCCGGGCACGCCAGCAGGAAATCACCGATGCCGCCGGCATGGATGAAAAGCGTTCGCGGGCAGATGGGGTTCGAGTCGGTCATGGGGCTCGGGATTAGGGTTGAAGCAACACCTTCATGGCGTCCTTCCGCCGGGCGTGTTCGAAGGCGGCGGGTCCCTCGGTCAGGGGGTAGGTGGCGCTGATCAGGGGCCACGCCTCGACATTACCCAGGGCCAACGCCTCGACGGCCGGGCGGAAGGGGCCGCAGCGGGAGCCCAGGATGGTGATTTCGTTGATGACGGGGCGGCTCATGTCAATGGGAGCGCCCTGGGCGACGGTGGTCTTGAGCACGACGGTCCCCTCGGGCCGGACAAGTTCGAGCGCGCGGTTGAGCCCCTCCGGCGTTCCCGTAACCTCCACCACGAGGTCCGCGCCCGGTTCGATGGGATCCGTGTCAAGGGCCGTGGCGATGCCCAGCGGCGCGAGAAGATTCAGTTTCCAGCGGTGGCGGCCCACGCATACGAGCTGCTTGGTGCGCAGCCAGAGGACCTGGGCGATGAGCTGGCCGAGTTTGCCGTCGCCCAAGACCAGCACGCGCTGCCCCTCCTCGACGGGCGCTTGCTCGAGGATGCGGAACGCGGCGGCCGCGGGCTCGGCGAACACCGCCACCTCCTCGGGCATGCGCTTGGGGATGATGTGCAGGTTCTCCTCGGGCAGCGTGATATACTCGGCGAAGGCGCCGTCCCGGTTCAGGATGCCTAGCACCGTCCGGTTGAGGCAATGGTTGGGCATTTCCATGCGGCAGTACGCGCATTCGTGGCACACGCAATTGATTTCGCCCACCACGCGCTGTCCCCGGAGGTGGCCGTTGGCGCATTCCTCGACCACCCCGGCGAACTCATGGCCGGGAATGCCGCTAAAGTCCATGTAGCCCTGGGCCAACTCGAGATCCGTGTTGCAGATCCCCGCCATGAGCACGCGGACCAGGGCTTCGCCTTCCGCGGGTTCGGGCTTCGGCTTCTCCACGGCGCGCACGGTCTGACCCGCGCGATCCAATTCAAGCGCTTTCATCGGCGTTTGTCCTTCGTTGCTGACTGGGGTGAAGCCCGTATTCAACACGACACAGCGCCCGGATTCAAGCGCGGCCATTTGTTTCAGCGGCTAGCGCCGGGTACACTGGCGGCGTTGGAGACCTCAATCGCCGCGTTGCACAGGCGGCGGCGCGTGTTTTACATCCCCTGCACCCCTTTCAAAGGGGGAATCATTCGTGCCGCCGGCCTCTTGCCGGCTTTCATGTGCAATTCCCCCTTTGAAGGGGATCAAGGGGGATGTCTCCCACAGCCGCCCTCTCATCCGGCGATTCGAGGAAGGAACCTATTCGGACCCTACTATAGACCTCAATGGCGTATTATTCATGACCACGAACGAACCTTCTCCCGAACCCGAGCCGTTTTCCTGGGACCCGCGCGAAGGGGTCTTCGACGCGCAGTTGTCGTTTCCGATCCCGTTCACCGAGGCGCCCTCGGCGATCGAGACCATAACCAAACGCGACGGGCGCGAGGTCCCATTCGAGCGGCGAAAGATCGCGGAAGCCATTTACCAGGCCGCGCAATCCCTCGGTCTTGGGGATCGCGACCGGGCGGAGAGCCTTGCGTCGGCCGTCACGCTGTATCTCGCGAAGCAGCTCAACGGCGGCGCGGTGACCGTGGATCAAGTTCACGACGCGGTGGAACGCGTGCTCATCGAGCTGGGGCACGGCCGCACCGCCCTCGCATATGCGCGGTACCGCGATCGCCGTCAGCGCTTGCGCAAGCTCCGGGAAGGGGACGTGCAGGCTGTCGTCGAAGAGACCGAAGCGGCGGAACAGCGCGAAGCGGCCCACGCCGGGGAAGGCCTCTCGCTTTTTGTCCGCACGAGCGACGAGCGGCTCATGACGTGGGAGCGGGGCCGCATCGTGGAGGCCCTTGTGCGGGAGACGGCGCTGGATGAAGCCACCGCCGGGATCATCGCCCGGGAAGTCGAGCAGCAGATTCTCGATGCGCAGGTGGCCACGCTCACGGCGCCCCTCATCCGGGAATTGGTGGGCGCCAAGCTCATCGAGCACGGACTCGAAAAGCATTACCGCCGCCACATGCGCCTTGGCGTGCCGCTGTTTGACGCGGAAAAAATCATCTGCGTCTCCAACGAGGCCGGCGGCCATGCGCACGCCGATCCCGCCACGAGCGACGCGATTCTGGCGGGCCGCGTCAAGAAGGAATTCGCGTTGGCGCAAGTCTTCTCCCAACCAGTGGCGGACGCACACCTCGGCGGCGCGCTTCATCTTCATGGCCTTGATACGGTGGATCGGTTCGCGGCGGGCGGGCACGGACTCGGGTTCGTGCAACGCTTCGGCGCCAGAAGCATCGAAGGCCATCCCGTGGGCGGGCAACCCGCTCACGCCATGGATCTCGTCGCGCAAACAGCCGCGTTCACGGCGGGACTCGAACGGCATTTCGCCGGGGAGACCGTGTGGGACGCGTTCAACGTCCATTTCGCCCCGTTCATCGCTGAGCAGCCGGCCGCCGAGAGCGAATACGCCGCGCACGCGTTGCTGAATGAACTGGCTCACCGCTGCGCGCCGTCCACGGTCTTGAGTCTGCGATGGACCACGCCCGAGGCCATGCGGAAATCCGAGGCGATCGGACCGGGCGGCGCGTACGCGGGCGAGATACACGCGGCGTTCGAGGGCGCGGCGCAGCGCTTCATGCTCAACCTTCTCGACGGGGCGTGGCGCGGCCCCACCGGCTTCACGCCGTTTCAGGCCCCCTGCTTGGAGTTTGTGGCCGATGCGCGTTTCTTTAAGGCCCCCGGCCGCGAGCGTTGCCTTGAGCGGACCGCCAGCGCCATTCTCGCGGGCGCGCCCGTGCGGATACGGTTCGAGCGGGAGGGGGATGATACCGCGCAAGGGCTGCTTGCGCACGCCGTAACGCTCAATCTGCCCCGCGCCGCGGCCGCCACCGAGGAGCCCTTCTTCCGGCGGCTCGACCGTTTGGTGGACCTCGCGGTCCAGGCGCACGAAGAGAAGCGGGCCTTCCTGACGCGGCTGATGGCCTGGAAAGATTTGGGCCCGCTTGGGTTCCTTGCGCGGGAATGGGATGGCGCGCCTTATGCCGACCCCGAATCCGCGCGGTACGCGGTGCGCGTGCTTGGGCTGGACGCGTGCGCCCAGCTTATCTTGCAAGAACCGCTGCATTGCGAGGAAGCCTTGGACATGGGCCGGCGCATCGTCGAACACTTGGCCGGGCTCCTGGCGGAGAAAAGCAACGAGCGTTCCCTCGACCTTGTGCTGGGCCTCACGGAGGACATAGAGTGCCGGCGCCGTTTGGCGAAGCAAGACCTCGTGCAGGGCGGTGAAGCCTTACGGCAAACGCTCTCCGGCATGGCGGACGATACGTCCATCGCGTACCCGCCGGGCGCGCGCCTGGCCGGGGATGCGCCGGTCAGTCCGATGGAGCGCGTGCGCATGGAGGGGAGCCTGCACGCGGCCCTGTCCGAACCCGCGTTTGTGACGGTCCACCTCCCCAGCGAGGACATGGAGCCCGCCGCCCTGGCCACCTTCATCGAGAAAGCCTTTCACCAGAGTATGGCGAAAGGGCTCCGCTTCGCCGTGTCCAAGGAGGCGGGTTCGTAACGCGTGAGAGCGGGCGACGCGCGGTTATTGGGTTTCGCCCTTTACGGGTTCCGAGCTAGCGCTGGTGGTTTCGGGCTCTTCCATAAGCTCTAGTAATGTTTTCACCTGGAAGTTGGCTTGCTCGACCTTTCGCAAGACGTCTTTCATGCCCGCATAAAGCGTGGAAACCTCTTCCGTCCCGGTTTGCCTCGTCAACGTGTCAATCGTCTCCGCGACGAAGAACCAGTGCATGAGTTTGTCCGTTTGTTCTTTGTTCAGCCACACGACGCCTTCGTGCTCGTGAATTCGGCAAAACTGTTGGGCGGCCGAAGCATTGAACAAATCAGACAGGGCCTTGGCCCGTCGCGGCGGCTTGGCCAATGCCGCCCTCATGGCATCGTCATGTTCCACTAGCAGTTGGGCGGCGAGGCTGTTGTCGATGCCCCGCTGTTCGTCTCCCGAGGCCTCAATCATTTTCTCTCGCACCACCGTGGTGAAGCGCCAGTTCTCGAGCCAACCCGGGGGGGCCGCCCCGTCTTCCTCGCCAGCATAAAGCGCCTTGCCCAAATTGCCGAGTACAATCCAGGCCGTGAGTATCCGCCACGTGTCGGGGGTCTGGCGGGCTTCTTCAATCTGCTTGCGGAGAAAGGCGTGCGCCTCGCTTGAGTCATTCAAGGTCTGGATGCGTTCTTCCAGCGTTAGCATGGTGTTCAGGTCGGCGCGAACCGCCGCCACCAACGCCTGGCCATCGATCTCGCGGTTGTCCCGCCGGCCCACTTCGCGGCATACGTCCTGTAGCGCATCGGCCAGCGGGGCGAGCAGGCGATGCTCCAGGCTTGCGAGGGTGGTCAGGCCTTGGGCGGCCTTGGCGGTTTCTGTCAACACATAGCTGCCGAGGGCCTTCCGCATGGGTTCGAGAACGGGCGCGAGCAGCAACTCTTTCCGGGCGTTGTCCACGCTTTGGACGCCCGCCCCCGCGAGGTGGGCGGTGAGTTGGCCCCACGTCCCGTCGTGGTCGTACACTTCGCAAAAGTCGAGAAAGGCGTGGTACTGATAGCCCTGAAGACTGACAAAGAGCCCTTGTTCCATGAGTTGAACCCCATGCCGGATGTACTCAAGCCCCGTTCTGTGGTCGCGGAACATGTAGTAGTAGGGCTCTTCGGTCCGCATGCCAAGGACTTCCCCCAGCGTCGTGGTGTAATACTCCGGCGAATCCGTGGATCCCTTGTTAATCCGCGTGGAAGTCCGTACCCACCCGCTGGTGGTATTGTAGGCATTGTTGTAGATGACCACGGCCCGTTCATTTCCAGCCCGATTGCTATAGGCGAAGACGTTCTCGTCCACATGCCCGTCCGGCGTATAGAAATCGTAAAGCGCGAAGTGATCGGCGTGGCTGAACAGATAACGCCGGCGCATCAGCGGAAAGATCTCTTGCTCGTGGCGTTGGATGAGGCCTTCGTCGGGGCGCTCGTCCCAATAAGCCCGCCGGTACTCCATGCCGTACTTCTCGGTGAACCCCTCGATCTGGCCATGGCCGATCATGGGCAGGCCGGGCATGGTCACCATCATCGCGCACACGCCAAAATACTTGTCCCCCTTGCCGAATTGCTCGACGGCGGTGAGTTCGTCGGGATTGTTCATGAAGTTCACGAGGCGTTTGAGGATTTGGGGACTGAACTCGAGCATGTTCTTCATTGTGTCGCGGTACTTTGAGTTCTCCTCCATCTTGAGCATGTTCATGAAGGCGCTGTTGTAAACCCGGTGCATGCCGAGGGTCCGGACGAAATAGCCCTCCATCAGCCAGAACGCCTCCGCCAACAACAGGGTCTCCGGTTGTTCTTCCTGCACCCGGTCGACCACCATGCGCCAGAACTCCTCCGGCATGTGCTGGTCGAACTCTTGCCGGCTCATGCCATGCTCGGCCCGGGAGGGGATGGCGCCGCCCTCGCCCGGCTTGGGATACCAGAGGCGCTGGAAATGCTTCTTGCTCAATGTCATGGCCGCGTCGAACCGAATGATGGAGAATTGGCGGGCGACATGGAGAATGGTCTGGATGACCGCCTCGCGCACTTCGGGGAGGAGGAAATTGAGCTGGGCCGTGTCGTTCCAAGGCATGCTGGTGCCGTCGTTGCCATGATAAATGTAGCGGACATCCCCGGTGTGATTATCCACCCGCTTGAACACCACCGCCGCCTCGCTATGGTTCCAGTACCCGTCCTCAATGAACAGGCTCACGCGACCGTCCGGCGACAGGTTGGGGCCAGTAAAACTGTAGCCAGGAAAGGGCGGGTGGGAGCTTTGGACGAACCAATCGGGATGCTCTATGACCCAGCGGGAATACAGGCCCACATGGTTCGGCACCATGTCGCTGGCCAAGCGGATGCCCCGGCGCCACGCCCGTTCACGCAGGTTGTCACAAGCCGCCTCTCCGCCCAGGTCCTCCGCCACAACATAATCGTGCAGGGAGTAGGCGCTGGCCATGGCCTCGGGGTTGCCCATCTGCCGCTTGATCTCGGCCGAGGCTTGGGACCGCTCCCATACGCCGATGAGCCACACGCCGGTAATGCCCCATCGCGCGAGGAGATCCAGTTCTTCATCCGGGATCTGATCAAGCCGCGCGATGGTCCGCTGATACCTTCTGGAGAGTTGGTCCAGCCATACGTAGACCGATTTGGCCAACAGCACCACGTTCGCCATCCAGTCGGCGTCCTGCGTGAATCGCTCCGGCTCGGGATAGGTCTCATCCAGCCCTTCTGTTTTACCGCGGCCAAACCGGGGCGCCTGGTTCTCTCCGCGGCCCATCCCGCGCATAAGGGTTTCCTCGCGGATGATGTCGCGCGTCACCAAAAGCCGCTGTAACAACGTTGGAGGTAACACCTCGCTCCAATGGTCTGCGATGTATTGAAGTTGATCCTCAAGCGATTCCGGAGCTGTTTCACTGGGCAGCCGCCACAAAGAGAACAGCCGATGCTCAAAGGGGGCGACGGGTTCCTGGGTTTCGAAATACTCGTCGAGCTGCCCCACCAGCTCTTGGTAGTTGGTTCGGCGGCGAAGCTCCGTGTCATCAAACAAATCGTGGAAAGGCTTCATCGCGGGATTGTTAAGCGCTAGATGAAGGAGCGCCATTTCCACCGTGGTCCGGCAGTCGTTGGGCATCCCCGCCGTCCACTTTTCAAGATAACGTTCCGGGGTCACTTCGCCCATCATGATAGGGGTGGGCGGAAATAGCTCGACGAAGCCGCGTATCGGCCGGTCTACAGATGAAAAGCCCTTCGCGTCCCGGACCTGCATTAGCGCCCGCTCCATCACCCCCCGGCACTGTTGCGTGCAATAGTGGTGCGCCACATAGTATAAGACTTCGGTGAGGAGCCCCGCCGCCATAAGCGAACCGCCACGGATGGGCTGCGCCAAGGGATCCTTTTCCACCCGCCGCGTATTGAACGCGCTCGCCACTTGACGCACGGCGCCGCTCATGTTCCGGTTGCCCGTCTCCCGCATTCTTTGCAGGAGTTCCTTGATGCCGTAGGTCTCCCAAGCCTCCCTGGAAAGATGAAATCCGAAAGGAAAATAGGGTTCCTGCGTTTCGTCTAAGTACACTTCCAGCATAAATCGTTTTTCCCCATATGAAACTGGGCTCTGGCCTTCTCCTCCCAGCTCTTGTGTTTGTTAGGCGCAATCGTTCCTGGCGAGACGCGCGATGCCCGGCCGCACACGTCCGGGGCGAAATAATGAACTCATGACGGCGCCCCTCCCGAGCCCAGGGTCAAGAGGTCTTCCTTAGCATACACCATCAATTCCGCCTTTCGCCATGTAACCCTTTATCGTAGCCCTAGGGTCCCCCCTCAAGTCAAAGTTTCCAGGTGACCATGGGCGATCTATCGCAGTTCGTGAAGTGAAAGGATATCGTTATGGGAAGCGGCTTTACAACCCTGCAGCAGCCCAGGCATCATGCTCCCCGATTCTATTTCCGGGCGGAGACGGCCGTGGCCTCCCAAAGACGGCCGGGAATTATCGCGGCCTCAAAAATGTAATGTGTTACAGTGTGAGAGTTTGTGGAACTATATGTTATTGGGGCTATGTAGCGGAAAACATAACCACAGGAGATGAAAAAGGATGGCTATGGAAGGAAATCGGCGGGACTTTTTGCGATGGGCTGGCGCGGGCTCGGCCGCCCTAGCCTTGGGCGGCGTGGCGGAAATGCGGCCAGCGGCCGCTTCGGCGGATACGGTCCCCAAACGCCGCTTCGGCAAGACCGATGTCGAGCTGTCGATCATCGGCTTTGGCGGCATGAGTATGCGCAACGTGGAACAGGACCGGATCAACCGGCTCGTGGCGGAGTCGGTCGAGCAAGGCATCAACTTCGTGGACGTTTCACCGCGCTACGGCAATGCCGAGGAACTGGCGGGACCAGCGGTCGAACCCTATCGCGACGACATCTTTCTCTCCACGAAGACCGCCCTTCGGGACGAAGCAGGCGCACGGGAGGAATTCGAGCAGTCGCTGGAACGGCTGCGTACGGACCACCTGGATCTGTATCAACTCCACAACCTTCAAGACATTGAAGACGACGTGGAAGCGGCCTTCGCCTCTGGCGGGGCCATGGAGGTCCTCTTGGAGGCCAAAGAGGCTGGCAAGGTCCAGTATCTCGGCTTCTCCGCCCACACCGAAGAGGCTGCTCTGCGGGCCATGGAGTTGTACGACTTCGACTCCGCCATGTTTCCGATCAACTTCGTGTCCGAGTACCAAGGCGGATTTGGTCCCCGCTTGATCGAGAAAGCGCGCGAAAAGGAGATGGCCATTTTCGCCTTGAAGCCCATGGTGCGCCAGCGGGGCGAAAGCGATTCCGAGATTCGTCAGATGTTCTCGCGGTTGTGGTACGAGCCATTGTACGAACCAGAACTGGCCAGTCTCGGTTTACGGTGGACCCTCAGCAAACCGGGCGTGACCTCGGCCATGCCCCCGGGCGATCCGGATTTGTATGAATTGGCCGTGCAGTTGGCGAAGGACTACACGCCCTTGACCGAAGACGAAGAGGAAGAGATGTTAGCCATGGCCCAGGACTACAATCCGCTGTTCCGGGTGTAGCTCTCTCCGCTTATCGCGGTTCGCCGGTCCCCTGTGCCCTGATTCCGTAGGGAAGGCAGGGGGGACCGGTGTTTTGTTTGGGGGGCTGCCGGCGTTACGAGGCATTCACGAATTTGGCTCTGGACACGAATCCTCAACCGGCGATTGAGGTGTTTGGATTATGTCGCCTCGTTGCGGAATAATGAGGGGTGTACTCGAGACCGGCCGGCGGCGCATACGTGGGCGATTGCCAGCGCGCCCGGGGCGGAAAGACAAGGGCAACCAACGAGGAGAGATGTCATGCAAGAACACAGTTGGGCCAAGCTAATCCACACACTGAGTGTCTCAGGCGCCATCACGTGCGCCCTGGTAACGGGGCTATTCTTTGCGCCGCCCGCGATGGGCGATGATCTTGATCTGATCGGAGACCGGCTCGATGGCGAGACCATGATGCGCGAGTATTTGCTCGACGAAATCGACCGTCATCTGGATGAACTCCACGAAGCGGAAGACGAGCGCCTCGCCGAACCCGTGGACGCCGACGCCATCGAGGCGTGGCAGGCCGATCTCCAGGAGAAGTTTATTGAGGCCCTCGGCGGTTTGCCCGACGCGGATACGCCGCTCAACGCGGAAGTCACGGAGGTCATCGAACGGGACGGGTTCATTGTCGAGAAGGTGGTTTACGAATCCATGCCAGGGGTTTACGTCAGCGCCGCCCTCTTTCTGCCAGACGATCCCCAATTCGAGCCGCCCTATCCGGGCATTCTGCTGCCGTGCGGCCATTCGGAGACCGGCAAGGGGAGCGAGCTCTATCAAAGCGGCGCCGCGCTGGCCGCGCTCCATGGCATGGCCGCGCTGGTCTTTGATCCCATTGACCAAGGCGAGCGCCATCAGCTCTTGGACGAAGACGGTGATTCCATCTTCTGGGGCACGCACGCGCACAGCGCGTTGGGCGTGGGAGCCATCTTGCTGGGTCATAACACGGCGCGATTCATGATCCACGACATGATCCGATCCCTCGACTACTTGGAGGAACGGCCCGACATCGACGGCGACCGGCTGGGCGCGATGGGCAATAGCGGCGGAGGCACGCAGACCTCGTACATCATGTCGCTGGATGACCGCATCAAGGCGGCCGCGCCCTCTTGCTACATCACGAGTTTCGAGCGCCTTGTCAACACCATCGGTCCGCAAGACGCGGAGCAGAACATCTTCGGTCAGCTCGCCTGGGGCATGGACCACGCCGAGTATCTCACCATGCGCGCTCCCAGGCCGGTGATGGTGTGCGCCGCCGCGGACGACTTTTTTGACAATCAGGGAACCCACGATTCCGTCGAACGCGCCCGCCGGACCTTTGAGGCGCTCGGCCATGAGGACCGCCTGGCTCTGACGGAGACCGAGGGCTCGCATGGCTGGCATCAGCCCCTGCGCGAGGCGTCCGTGGAGTGGATGCTGCGCTGGCTCAAGGACGAGGAAACCACGGTGGAAGAACCCGAGGATCTCGAAGTGCTTACCGAGGAAGAGATCCTGGCTACGCCAGAGGGCGAAGTTTTGGAGCTGGATGGCGCGCGCTCGGTCTTTGACATCAACGCGCAATGGGCCCGCGAAAAAGCGGCGGAGGCGGAGGCGCGCTGGGCCGACATCGGCGCCGAGCAGGCCCTTGCGGAGGTCCGCGAAGTGCTTGGCGTGCCCGAGCGCGGCGCCTTGCCGGAACTCGAAATCGAGGATCTGGGCGAAGAAGAGCGCGACGGCTACACCATGCGCAAGCTCCTTCTCTGGCCCGAGGAAGACATCGTCTTGCCTGCGGTAACCATGGTTCCGGATGACGGCTTCGACGACGTGATACTCTATCTCAATGACGGCGGCTTTGGATCCGAGGCCGGCGCCGACGGAGCCCTTACCGATTACGCAAACGAAGGTCACGCGGTGCTCGCCGTGGACCTTCGTGGACTCGGCGAAACCCAGGGGTCGTGGGATTTCTACCGCGAGCAATTTGGCCCCGACGGACGCGAAGTGATGCTGGCTTACCTCATCGGCCGGTCCTACGTGGGCATGCGAACCGCGGACCTGATTGGCGTGGGGTTGATGGCGGGAGACCTGCTGGATACGGAAGCCCCCGTTCGTTTGGTGGCCGAGGGCCCCATCGTATCCGTGGTGGGTTTGCACGCCGCCGCCCTGGAGCAGGACCTGTTCGCCGAGGCGCGTTTGAACGGCGAGGTCGAGTCCTTCGTGAGCATTGTGGAGCAACCCCTCGCGGACGACATGCTCGTCCACACGGTGCATGGCGCCTTGGACGTGTACGATCTGCCTCTATTGCGGGAGGCCGTGGGAGATATACTGACGTTGGAGTGAATACTGGCGGGTATACGCACCCCCTGCGGGAACCGGAACTTGTTTGGAGAGCCTGGTTCCGGTTTCCGCTGCGGGTCTGGGACAAACCTCAATCGTTCTTACGCTCTCACCGGGGGCGCCGCTTCACAAATCCGCGTCCGCTAATCTTGTACGGTCCCTACGTCGATGTGGTATATTCAACAGCGATACAGAATCAGCATTAGTGTGAATCGAGGGATTCTAATTGGATGGATGAAGCTGAACTCTTGAGAAGAATGACAGATATAGAGTCGCCTCTTACGGAACGCAAGCCCTCCGAAAAACAGAGCGAATCCATCCGAAAAGCCATTTGTGCATTTGCAAATGACCTGGATGACCATCGAAAACCAGGCACGATATTTGTGGGATTAAATGACGACGGGACATGCGCCGGCATAGAAATTACCGATGAACTCGTCAGGATCCTTGCCGATATGCGTTCGGATGGGAATATACTCCCCATGCCGCGTTTATCGGTGGAACGCAAGACACTCAACGGTTGCGATCTCGCGGTAGTACTGGTTCACCCGTCATCCACTCCTCCGGTACGCTACAAGGGCGCCCCTTATGTCCGGGTTGGAAGCTCAAACCGGGTGGCGTCGGAAGCTGAAGTGAGAGTGTTATCCGAGAAGCGGCGCGCGTGGGACCTTCCCTATGACCTCCACCCACTTACCACCGCGACTCTTGATGATCTGGATCTCGATTGGTTCCGTACGGATTATTTGCCTTCGGCTGTGGGAGAAGCCGAATTGGCATCGAATGATAGGACTTCCCCCGACAAACTGGCATCCCTGCGGTTTGTCACTCCATCTCCGGAACACCAGCCCACGGTGCTTGGTATGTTGGTGGCTGGATATGATCCCGTCACCTACATACCCGGCGCGTATGTTCAGTTTCTGCGTTTCGACGGGGATCAATTGACCGATCCTATTAAGGATGAGAAGTCTCTCTCGGGACGAATCGATCATGTTTTGAGCGAGTTGGACGACGTTCTTAAAGCCCATAGGACGGTTTTCACGGCTTTTGCGGAGACCAAGACGGAGGTTCGCGGCCCCGATTATCCAATGCCCGCGCTTCAGCAAATCACGCGCAACGCCATACTTCATCGGACCTATGAAGCCACAAACGCCCCGGTGAGGATCCTCTGGTTCAGTGACCGAATCGAGATACAAAACCCCGGCGGGCCTTTCGGCCAGGTTACGCGGGAGAATTTCGGTCAACCCGGCATGATTGATTATCGCAATCCCCATCTTGCCGAGGCCCTGAAAACCCTTGGTTACGTCCAGCGCTTCGGTCTGGGCATCCAGATCGCTCGGGAGGAAATGAGCAAGAACGGAAATCCCGATATTGAATTCACAATCGAAACGTCTCATGTGCTGGCGATTCTCAGGAGGCCGTCATGAGCATTACAACTGTTGGATTCTTTAACAACAAGGGAGGCGTGGGTAAGACCACGTTGGTTTATCATCTCGCTTGGATGTATGCGGATACGGGCAAGCGGATTGTCGCTGCGGATCTAGACCCTCAAGCCAATCTGACCTCTTCTTTTCTCGAGGAAGATCGTTTGGAAGAGATATGGGCTGGGGGTAGCTCGTTTCAGACTATTTATCGATCTGTTGAGCCTATCATGACCGGAAAGGGAGATATCAATGTTCCCACGCTAGAGATCTTTGATTCCGAGTTGGCGTTGGTTGTTGGCGATCTGAGTCTATCTGAGTACGAGGATCAGTTATCGGAGGCCTGGCCCAAATGCCTGGGCGGCGAGGAACGGGCCTTTCGAGTTACATCCGCGTTTTGGCGCATCGTACAAGCTGCCGGCGAACGCCACGATGCCGAACTCATTCTACTTGATCTCGGCCCGAACCTGGGCGCCATCAACAGGGCGGCGCTGCTCGCCACCGACTATGTGGTGGTCCCTCTCGAAGCGGATCTTTTTTCACTGCAGGGCTTGCACAACCTCGGGCCTCGCTTGAGGAAATGGAGAAGCCGGTGGAAGCGATGCCTTGAGGAATGCCGGGCGCCAGATCTCTCCCTGCCACTTGGCCAGATGCATCCGTTGGGCTACATTGTCATGCAGCATTCTATTCGTCTGGACCGGCCCGTCCGCTCGTACGAGCGCTGGATCGAGCGTATTCCTTCCGCGTTTCATCAAGACGTGCTCGGAGAGGAAGAAGACGCCGGCTACAGCGTGAATGACGACCCCCAATGCCTGGCTTTGCTCAAGCACTACCGCAGCCTCATGGCCATGGCGCACGAAAACCGTAAGCCCATGTTTCATCTCAGAAGCGCCGATGGCGCTATCGGCTCTCACCTTAGCGCGGCCCGGCATGCGGGCGGGGACTTCAAGGACCTGGCGGAACGTATAGAGAAGGAAATACATGCTCACGAGCAACCGAGATCCGGGGTACGGGCGGCAACGAAGGGCCGTAAGCGATAGGAGCGCGTATCAACCAACATCATGGACGCCATGATGGCTTTCATCGGACAAGGCTTGGAAAGGACACCTTCCGAAAGTTGTGCCAAAGAGGTAGCATGGTCAACATGAAGCAGGCTTTTGGGGACGCCGTTGCGGCAATAATGGAGGCCTGTCAAAATGGGATGGCGGCTCCATGATTCAGGCCGTTAGCTGGCGGGCTGCTTGAGGAGGGATGGACGTCCCGAACAAAAAGGAAACGGAAGCGATGCGAAAGACACGCAGGGAGTTCTTGAAAACAGCGGGAAGCATGGCGGCGGGCGCCGCAGTGGCCGGGCCGTTGCATGGTTTCGGGGCGGCGTTGGCTGATGACGAGGAAGGCCCTCAACTCCGCGTGGGGCACGCCCAAACGCCCGAGGAAGCCGAGCGGGAACTCGAGGAGTTTCGCGCGAGTTTCTCGACCTTGGAGGAATGGGAAGAGCGCAAGGGCCGCATCCAGCAGGGCATACTTGAAGGCGCGAAGCTGGACCCCATGCCCGAGAAGACTCCGCTCAACCCCCAATACTTCAACAAGCGAACCTACGACGGCTACACGGCCGAAAGCGCCGCCATCGAGAGTTGGCCCGGTTTCTACGTGACTGGCACCCTCTACCGCCCGACGGAGTTGGAGCCGCCCTATGCCGGCATCCTGTCGGCGCACGGTCACGGCGGCCGGTTCCGGGCGTCGAGGCAAATCCGGTGCGCGGTGCTCGCCCGCATGGGCGCGGTGGTCTTCCATTACGACATGCCGGGCTACGGCGACTCCGAGGAAGCCGGCTGGGGCCACCGGGATATCCCCGAGGTGCTCCGCCTGACAACGTGGAACAGCATCCGCTGCATGGATTACCTTCATTCCATGGACGATGTGGACACCGAGCGCATCGGCATGACGGGCAATTCCGGCGGAGCGTCTCAAACCTTCATCTTGTCGGCCATTGATGACCGTGTAAAGGTGGCCGTGCCCAGTTGTCAGGTCTCGGCCCATTTCTTCGGCGGATGCGTGTGCGAAAGCGGCATGCCCATTCATTGGGGCCCTAACCACAAGACCAACAATGCCGAGATAGCCGCCCTGACCGCGCCCCGGCCCCAGCTCCTGCTCTCCAACGGCAACGACTGGACGGAGTTCATGCCGGAGACCGAGTTCCCCTACATCCAGTACGTCTACAGCCTGTACGATGCCACGGACAAAGTCCACAACGCCCACTTCCCCAACGAAGGCCACGACTACGGTCCGTCCAAACGCATGGCGGCCTATCCGTTCTTCATCCAGCACCTGGGCTTGGACGGCGAAGCGCCATGGGCGGATGACGAGCACAACCGGGTCGACGAGTCCTTCGTGACGATCGAAAGCCGCGAAGAAATGCTCGTGTTCGGCCCAGATAACCCGTATCCAGAGGACGCTGTCGAACCCAACACGCCGCTCCCGTAGCACAAGCATCCGAAATACTGGACGTGTTTCAACACCCGTCCCGCCGAATCCGCCTCGCATGGCGCGGCTTCGGCGGGACGGCTTTGTTCGCGCCCTTCCCCTACCCGAATGGACGAGCCGATGGCCAACTCGAGCTGTCTTTTATCCATCGCCCTGCGGCATTCAAATCAAGCGCTTGGGACCTTATTAATATGGAAAGGCGCCGGGGACAGAGCCATGTAGTCACAGTACTAGACTGACAAAAATGGGTATTGACATACTTACATTAATGATATAGTATATTCCTAAATCAAGTTAAGCTCTTATAAGTCTAGGGAGATTCGCTACGCGCATTGTAAGGGTTCGCGCCCCATTGTTTTGTGCACCTGAAGCATAGACCCTTTGGTTGTCCACGACTCAGATTAACCCAATAAGGAAGAAGACAATGCGCACAAGAAAGAACGGTTTCACCTTGATCGAGCTGTTGGTGGTAATCGCCATCATCGGCATCCTGGCGGCGATTTTGCTGCCGGCGTTGGCCCGTGCGCGGGAGGCCGCGCGGCGGGCAAGTTGCGCCAACAATCTGCGCCAGTTCGGTCAAATCTTCAAGATGTATGCCAACGAAACGAAGGGCGAGTATTTTCCGCCTCAGCAGAACGCCCGAATAACGACAGGCACCTCAGCGGGCTTCGCGGGCGAGCACTTGTACCCGGATTACTGGACCGACATCAACCTGAAGATTTGCCCCTCCGACCCCCGCACGGCCCACGATGTGGGACTGGAAGAGGATTTGAGCGAGCAATTCCGCGACATAATCCAGTTTCAACAACAAAGGGACCTGCAAGACCACCACGTGGCCAAAATGGTCCAGGCCGCCTTCCTGTCCCACCCCGTGTCGTACGTTTACCCCGGTTACGCCACGCGGACCACGTCTCAGATGATGGATGCGCTGTATCTGATCGTCCTCTCGCAACGCTGGGGCACCAATTGGGGACAAGACATCGTACAGGAGAACTACGGCAACGTTCAGGAGTACGGCGCGCCCGAGGAATGGCTCCGCGTTGAGTTTAGTCCCCGAGGAATGATGGACATCAACATCCCGCAGCGCCCCTACACGATTTCGTATAGCGGCGGAATCGACACGAGCACCTACTATCTGGACGACGATGGTTCCATGCTTCCGATGAGCTATCCCCGGTTGCGCGAGGGCATTGAGCGATTCTTTATCACCGACATCAATAACCCTGCCGCCGGCGCCGAAGCCCAGAGCAGCATCGCTGTGATGTTCGACTCCTGGAGCCCTGGCGAGAAGGCGCAGGCGGAAGGGCATGGAGCGTGGGGGCGCGACGCCGCCAGCATCGCCAACTTCAACCACGTCCCCGGCGGGTCCAGCGTGCTGTACATGGACGGCCATGTCCGCTTCGTCCGCTACAACGAAGGCTATCCGATTGAGTGGTTGAACGAATCGGAACATCCCCACGCCATGGGCACGCAAGCCCACTTGCTTATGCCATACATTAGCGGTGGCTGATTGATCGCCCTGTGCGCTAAAAGGTATCGTGACAGGTGAAAAGCGAAGCCCCGGACCGTTTCAGTTATGCGGTCCGGGGCGCGAGTTGACCACGGGCGCCTGGGCGCCGCGCCGGCGGGTGGATACCAAACGAGGATAATCTATACGCAGACGCGAAAGAGGCGAGAGGAGTATTCCTCTGTCAGCGTGCTGCACGTCCGCGAAACAAGGTTCACGTAGAGGAGAGTTGTTATGGTGGGCAAAGTAACACGAAGGCAATTCTTGGGAAGCAGCGCCGCGGCCGCGGTCGTGGCGGGGACCATGGCGAAGAGCACGGTGTTCGGCGCCAATGATCGCATCGTCATCGCTAGCTTTGGCGTGGGGAACATGGGCAGCGGACACGCCAGGCGGTTTAACGGAATGGACGGCGCCGACGTGGCGGTCATCGCCGACGTGGACCGCAACGCCGCGGAAGCCGTGGCGGCTGATGTCGACGCGGAGGTGTATGAAGATTACCGGGAGGTCTTGGATCGCGACGACATTGACGCCGTGATCGTGGCGACGCCCCTTCAATGGCACGCCCTGAACACGATCCACGCGGCGCAGGCCGGGAAGGACATCTATTGCGAGAAATGCGCCTCCCTGACTATCCCCGAAGGGCGGTTGATGGCCGAAGCAGTGAAGAAGTACGAGCGCGTGTTCCAAACGGGCAGCCAACAACGTTCGGGGCAACGCGAATACGAGGCGTGCATGCATGTCCGCAACGGGTCCATCGGCAAGGTGACGCGTGTCTTGGCCCAGAATTACCATAGCCCCATGGAGTTCGCCCAACCGGCCGAGCCCATTCCGGAGTACCTGAATTGGGACACGTGGTGCGGTCCGGTCGAATTGTATCCCTTTAACATGAGTGTGTTTGACAACGGCCAGAATCCAAGCTGGGTTTCGCTGCGGCCCTTCTCGGGCGGGGACATGACCGATTGGGGCAGTCACGGCCTCGACATGGCCCAGTGGGGCTTGGGCATGGACGATAGCGGCCCGATTGAGATCTGGACGGAGGGCGAGCCCTTTGTGCGGTTCTATAGCACCGCCGAGGATCCAGGCGGGCGGCATCAAGGCCCGCGCGCGCCGAAGGTTCTCATGCGCTACGCGGGTGACATCGTCATGGAGTTTGAAGGCGGCCCGGGCGAGAGCGGGGTGCGGTTCATTGGCGAGGAAGGCTCCATCACCATGGCGCGTAACCAGTTTGAGGCCGATCCGCCCGAGTTGACAGAGGCGCTTCCCGAGGATCCCGAGGTCGAGGTCTATCACAGCACCAACCATTACCAGAACTGGCTGGATTGCATACGCGATCGAACGGATCCCGTCGCCCATGTCGAAGCGGGACACCGCTCGGCCAGCGTATGCCACCTCGCCAACATCGCCCGGTGGGTGAGCGAGATCAATCAGGAGACCGGCGAACGGCTCGCGTGGGATCCCGAGGCGGAACGCTTCACGAATAGCGAAGTGGCCAACAACTTCCTCGATTACCCCCGCCGCGCGGGCTACGAACTGCCAGATACCGTCTGAGACAACGCGAAGAAGTCCCTAGTACGGCTCTTCAACATTCGATACGGGATCGGATTGCGTCCCCACCGCCGTGAGCCTGTCAGCGGAGGCGGGGACGCATTACGTTCCTGTTATCCCGATCAGTGGATGTCCGAACCCACAAACGAGGCAGAAGTCATGATTTCTCTGCATCCACGCTTTCTTGTTGATCAAGACGGCCGCCGGACGGCGGTCTTGCTTGATGTCGAGGAATACAAGAAACTCTTGGCGGAATTGGAAGAATTGGAGTCCATCCGCGCCCACGACGAGGCCAGATCATCGGGGGATGAAGCGATTCCGTTCGAGGATGCCGTGAACGAAATTGAAGAGTGGCTTCGATAGAGGGACCATCCATGCCGCCGGAAGGAACTACTCCATGACCACGCTGATTAGCCGCGCGCAAGGCTGTTTGCTGGGCCAACTGGCGGGCGATTCGCTGGGCAGCCTTGTCGAGTTTCAATCGCCCGGCGCTATCCAGCGCGATTACCCGGAGGGTGTGCGCGAACTTGCCGATGGCGGTATGTGGAACACGCTGGCGGGGCAGCCCACGGACGATTCGGAGATGGCGCTGCTGCTGGCGCGCTGCCTCGCCGGGAACGGGCGATATGACCCCGCCAAAGCGCGGGAAGCCTACGAATGGTGGCTGGCGTCCGGCCCGTTTGACGCCGGCATGACGGTCTCGGCGGCGTTGCGCGGTCAGCCAAATCCCGAAAGCCAAAGCAACGGCGCGCTGATGCGCGTGAGCCCCTTGGGCGTATTCGGCGCGCGCCATGGTCTTGTCCAAACCGCCGAGTGGGCAAGGCAGGATGCCTTAATCACGCACGTCAACCCTATTTGCCTCCAAGCCAACGCGTTGTACGCCATGGCGATCGCCCACGCCGTCCACACTGGCGCCGAACCACGTGAAGTCTATGATCGCGTGCGCGAATGGGCGGCGGAGTTGGAAGTGGAACCGGCATTGCGGGAGACCGTGGACAATGCCGCGGACGGACCGCCGCCGGACTTCCTTGACCGGCAAGGCTGGGTGCTCATCGCTTTCCGCAACGCCTTCTGGCGGCTCGTCGATGCGCCGGACCTGGAGAGCGGCGTCGTTGACACGGTGATGTGCGGCGGTGACACCGACACCAACGCGGCCATCTGCGGCGCGCTGCTCGGCTCGGTCCACGGGCGGGAGGCCATCCCAACGCAATGGGAGCAGGCGGTGCTCAACTGCCGGCCCAGCGCGGACAATCCCCGCGTCAAGCGGCCGCGTCCAGAACGCCTTTGGCCCACGGACGCCCTGGAACTCGCCGAAACGCTGGCCACCGGCGGCGCGAATACCACGGAGTAAGCGCGCGCCGCCGCCCTTTGATCACACCAAGCTCATGATCGTGGATGACACCTGGACCCTGTTGGGCTCGGTCAACTGGGATCCCCGCAGCCTTCGCTTGAACTTTGAGTTCAATGTGGAGTGTTACGACGCCGAACTCGCGCAAACCCTGAACCTGCACATCGACGACAAGCTGCGCCAAGCCCGCCAAGTGACCAAGGAAGAACTCGCGAACCGTCCTCTCCCCCTAAAACTGCGGGACGGAGTCGCCCGCCTGTTCACCCCCTACCTGTAATCGTGACCGCAGAACCACGGATTGAACCACGGAAAAACTGCCCGTGGTTCATCTCACCAACCGCCAAGCTACATACAGAAAGGCCCCAAGGCCACGGTTTAGGCAAGATTGTGGGAGGTTATACCCTTATAGCAACTCCAAGAATTCCTCGGTACTAAAGCCGGCTTGCTTAACGATCCGCATCAAGAGACCGCGATGCAGGCTGCCCCCGTGCATCGGCACAATCACCGTGGGCCGCGAAGGATTGTTTCAGCGTGAGGTGGCTGCCGCTCTGTCTGGCTGGAGAATATCCGGCTTTCTTGAGCGCGGCCACGGCCTCTTGCGCCGATAACGCGGGTAACCGGCTCATTCTTTAGCAGGCGCCGCCACCTGGACGCGGGCCAACCGCACCTCTGGCGCCGATTCTTCTTGGGGGATTGGTTGACCGTCCGCGGCCAGCGTCTCAAGCCATAACTTGATGGCGTCCTCGGCCATGGCCAACGCCTCTTCGTAGGTCTCGCCCTGAGTGAAGCAGCCCGGCAGCGCGGGAACAGACACGTTGTAACCGCCTTCCTCGGCGGGTTCGAGCACGATGGTATATGTCAACTCTTTCATACGCGTATCCTCCTCAATAATGAACCACCTTCAGTGTAGCAAATCGACCGGGACCTGACCGAAATGCGCGTTCGGGTGGCTGGGAACGTTTGTCCTGAACCACGGAGAGCACGGAGTTCACGGAGAAAGCCCACTCCGTGTCCTCCGTGCTCTCCGTGGTTATTCTTGGTTCAATCCGTGGTTCTTTTCCTTGTCCGCTCAGCAGATCCGCGGGAGCTGTTCGCCGCTGAGCAGGTCGAGGATGCGGGAGGAGCCGAAGGCGTTTTCCAGCAAGACGCGGGCGCGGGGTTCGTCCGTCACCGTTCCGATGTGGGCGGGCGTCATGCCGGCGTCCGCCCAGCCCGTGAGCACGTCCATGGCCTGAGCCGCCTCCCCGCCGGGCACGATGAACGCCATGCGGCCCTCGTTCGCCACATAGAGGGGATCCAAGCCGAGTATTTCGCAGGCGTCGCGCACTTCCGCGTCGACGGGGACGGCCGGCTCGGAAACGCGCAGGGTTTTGCCCGCCGTTTGGGCGATTTCGTTGAGCGCGCTGGCCAAGCCGCCCCGGGTGAGGTCGCGCGCGCAACGCAGCGTGATGCCCGCGCCGAGCAGGGCTTGCACAAGCCCGTGCAAGGGGGCCACGTCGCTTTCGAGCGCGCTCTCGAACGCGAGCCCTTCGCGTTTCGCCATGACGGCCATGCCGTGGCGCCCCAGGCTTCCGTTGACCAGGATGGCGTCGCCGGGCTGAATCTGGCGCGGCCCGAGGGTGAGATCGTGTTCGATGACGCCAATCCCGGCCGTGTTGATGAACACGCCGTCGCCGTTGCCGCGTTCGATGACCTTTGTGTCGCCCGTGGCCACTTCCACCCCCGCGTCCCTAGCTGTGTCCGCGATAGTCTGGACAATGCGCTGGAGCAGGGCGACGCTGAGCCCTTCTTCAAGGATCATGCCCAGGCTCAAATACAACGGCCGGGCGCCCGATGTGGCCAAGTCGTTGATAGTCCCGCACACGGCCAACTTACCGATGTCGCCGCCGGGGAATTCGAGGGGTTGCACCACGAAAGAGTCCGTCGTGAACGCGAGGCGTTGACCGTTGATTTCAAAGACGGCGCTGTCCGAGCTGCCATCCAACTTCGGGTTGTCCAAGGTGCGGAAGAACACATTCTGGACCAGCTCGTGCATCAGCGACCCGCCTCCGCCGTGGGCCAAGGTGATTTGCCCGTTCGGCGCATGAGGCAGCGGACAACTCATGTGCATGGGGTTGTTGTTGTCCATTAAGCCTTCTCCGCTGGCGCGCCCGCCGCGGCTTGGCCCCGGTAACGGTAATAGGCCGCGCAGGCCCCTTCGCCGGAGACCATCGGCGCGCCCAAGGGCGAAGTGGGCGTACACCGCACGCCGAACGCGGGACACTCGGAAGGTTTCAAGAGGCCTTGCAGCACCTGGCCCGCCATGCACTCGGGATCGTCGCCGCCTTCGGGCGTCTCCACGGTAAAGCGCGCCTCGGCGTCGTAGCGGTCATAGGGCGGACGCAGGGCCAGCCCGCTGGCGGGAATGGGGCCAAGCCCGCGCCAGGGCCGGTCACAGACTTCGAACACGGTTTCCAACAGCTTCTGCGCCGACGGGTTGCCTTCCCGCTCCACGCAACGGCTGTAGGCGTTCTCGACCTCCGCGCGGCCTTCCTCGAGCTGCTTCACGCACCGGTACACCCCTTCGAGCAAATCGAGGGGCTCGAACCCGGTCACGACAAAAGGAACCCCGTAACGCTTGGCGAGAGGCTCGTATTGGTGATAGCCCATCACGGTGCATACGTGGCCCGCCGCGAGAAACCCTTGGATGCGGCATTCGGGCGCTTGCATGATCGCCTCGATGGCCGGCGGCACTAGGACGTGGCTGGACAAGATCGAGAAGTTCTCCACGCCGTGCTGATGGGCTTGGTAGACCGCCAACGCATTGGCGGGCGCCGTCGTCTCGAATCCGACCGCGAAAAACACCACCTCCCGGTCCGGCATCGTCTGGGCGAGTTGGAGCGCGTCGAGCGGCGAATAGACGATGCGCACGTCCGCGCCCTCGGCCTTGGCCCCGTAGAGGCTGGTCTCGGAGCCCGGCACGCGCAGCATGTCGCCGAAGGAGCACATGATGATCCCCGGCCGCCGGGCAAGGGCGATGGCTTTGTCGATTAGAATCGTCGGCGTCACACAGACGGGGCAGCCGGGCCCGTGGATGAGGGAGACCTCCGGGGGAAGGAGTTCGTCAATCCCGAAGCGTAGGATGGCGTGGGTTTGACCGCCGCAAATCTCCATGAGCGTGTGCGGCCGGGTGGTTATGGTCTGGATCCGTTCGGCCAGCCGCCGGGCGGCCCCGGGATCGCGGAATTCGTCGACATACTTCATGATCCAACACCTTCTTCCCCCAGTTCTTCCTCGATTGCCCCGATTTCGTCTAGATACGCGAAAGTCCGCTCGGCTTCCTCGGGCGACACCACCGTGATGGCGACGCCCGCGTGAACCAAGACGTAGTCGCCTTCTTTGGCTTCGGGCGCCAGGGCCAGCGAGGCCTCCTTCACAATGGACCCGTATTGGATCCGGGCTTTACGGCCCAGCGAATCGCCGGGTTCAATACTCAGGACTTCACCTGGAACGGCAAGGCACATGATCCCTCCTTTTGCGCTGTAGACGTAACGGACAGGCGCCGCAACACGCAGCAGGCCTGTCCAAGGGCGAGCCCCCCATCGTTCGGGGGGATGCGCTGGGGATAGTATACGGCAAACCCCTGGCGCGTCAGCAGTTCAACGATAAACTCGGTCAACAGGGCGTTCTGAAAACAGCCGCCGCCAAGACACACGGTTTCGAAGCCCGCCCATTCGGCCACCTGGCGTACGCCGTCGGCCAGGCTGCGATGGAAGGCCCGGCACAATGTAGGACGCACGGCCCCGCTATTCTGCTCCGCGAGCAATCCCTTGATGAGCGGCTCCCAGTCCAGCCAGGCCGGACGGTGTTCGGTTCGCAAACGCATGGGATAAAGCGGCGGCTCCGCAGTTTCCGTGGCGGCTTCCGCTTCCAAGGCCATGGCTGCTTGGCCCTCGTAGCCCGCGTACTGGCGCAAGCCCGACAGGGAGGCGGCGGCGTCAAACAACCGGCCGGCGCTCGTGGTCAACACCCCGTCCCCGTGACGGCGCAACCAGGCATCCAGCACCTTCAACTCGCGTTCGCGGAAGACGCCCTGCCCCAAAGGGGCCGCGGTCTTGTCCAAGGGCTGGCGGCCTCCGTCCAGGGCGTACAAGAGCCCCAACGCGCTGCGCCGGGGTTCCCGCATGGCTTGCTCGCCGCCGGGCAAAGGAAACGGCCGAAGCGCGGCTATGCGTTGATACGCCGTCTCGGTGGCGGTCAAGAATTCCCCGCCCCACACGGTTCCGTCGTGTCCGTAACCGGTTCCATCCCACGAAACGCCCAGCACGGGGCCTTCGAGACCGTGCTCGGCCATGCAGGCTACGATGTGCGCGTGATGGTGCTGCACCGGATACACCGGCAGGCCGGAATCGTGGGCCGAGCGGGCGCTGGCGTAATCGGGATGCATGTCGCACGCGGCCACGTCCGGTGTAATGCGGTAGAGGCAGCGGAGACTGGCGATGGCGGCGCCGGCGGCGTCCCGCGCTTCCGGGGTTTCGAGGTCTCCGATGTGCTGGCTCAACATGATGCGGTGGCCCATGGTCAACGCCGCCGTGTTCTTGAGGTGGCCGCCCATGGCCACCACGGAATGCTCCGAGCCATGCTCGATGCTAATCGGGGCTGGGGCGTACCCGCGCGCCCGCCGGAGAAGCACAGGCGTTTCGCCGATGATGCGGACGACGGAATCGTCCACGGGCCGCACGATGGGCCGGTTATGCACCAAGAATACATCGGCGATGCCCGTCAGCCGGCGCAGGGCTTCGTTTTCGTCGATACAGATGGGCTCATCCCGCAGGTTGCCGCTCGTCGCCACCACGGGAAAACCGAGCCGGGCCAGGAGCAGATGATGCAGCGGCGTGTACGGCGCCATGAGCCCGAGAGCGGGGCTGTCCGGCGCCACAAGCCGGGAAAGGCCATCATCCGCGCCGGGGATGCGCGGAACCAAGACAATCGGGGCTTGCGGCGATTCCAGCGCGCTGACCGCCACGGCGTCTATCCGGCACGCTGACGCGAACTCCTCCCAGCGCGGCGCCATCACGGCGAAGGGTTTTTCCTCCCGGGCCTTGCGTTCACGAAGCCGCTCCAACGCCGCCGTGTCGCGCGCATCGCACACGAGATGAAATCCGCCGAGTCCCTTCACCGCCGCAATGGCCCCTTGCCGGATGCGTTCCGCGGTCTCGTCCAGGGCCGCGGTTTCTGCCGACAGGCAGCGGCCTTCGCCGTCCCAGAGCTGGACGTGGGGCCCGCACGCGGGACAGGCCACGGGTTGGGCGTGGAACCGGCGATCCATGGGGTCCTCGTATTCCCGCCGGCATTGCGGACACATGGGGAAACCCGCCATCGAGGTGCGGGGCCGGTCGTAGGGCAAACCGTGGATGATCGTATAGCGGGGGCCGCAATGGGTGCAGTTGGTGAAGGGATACTGGTATCGCCGATCCCCGGGGTCCAGGATTTCGCGCAGACAGTCCGGGCAGGTGGCCATGTCGGGGAGGATCTGCGCCACGGGATCTGGGCCGGCCGCGCTCTTCTCAATCACGAAACCGGGGCTGGATTGCGGGGGAATCTCCCGCCAATCCAACGAGCGTATCTCCGCCAAGGGCGGCTTTTCGCGCGGAAGGCGGTCGAGAAACGCCTGAACATCCGTCTTGGGACCTTCCGCCTCAACGGTGACCCCCGCCGGCGTATTGGTCACGTAGCCGGCGAGACCAAGTTCCACGGCGAGCCGGTAAACGTACGGCCTAAACCCCACGCCTTGGACGCACCCGTCCACCTCAGCCCGGATTCGCATTCCGGCTTCGGCGCGCTGGCCTTGAGGGGCGGGCGTCATCACGACATACTCCGATCAAGCTTTCTGCGCGGGCGCTCCCTGGGCGACGGCGGCGAGCCAATCGGCCCACTCCTCAATGCCCTGCCCTTGCGGACAAGCCGTCTCGATAAGGGAACCGCCCGGCTGAAGTTTATCGAGATACGTAATGAAGAGTTCACGATCAAAGGGGATATACGGCAAGAGATCGGTCTTGTTAAGAATGACTAGGTCAACGTCCTTGAACAAGCGGGGGTATTTCGCCGGTTTGTCGTGTCCCTCGGGCACGCTTACTATCGCCACCCGCGCCGATTCACCGAGATCAAAGGCGGCCGGACACACCAAATTGCCCACGTTCTCTATGATGACCAGGTCCAGCTCCTCCAACGAAAATGAATCCAGGGCGCGATTCACGAGGTTGGCTTCGAGGTGACACCCGCCCGCCGTCTCGATTTGCACGACGGGCACATCGTGTTTGGAGATCCGTTCGGCGTCAAGCGACGTCTCGGGATCGCCCTCGATGACCCCTACCCGCACACGGTCCCGCAACAAGGGCAGCACCGTCTCGATAAGGGTGGTCTTACCCGATCCCGGCGCGCTGATAATGTTCACCGCCACAACGCCAGCGCCCCGAAGCCGTTCCCGGACCTGGTTGGCCAATTCGTCGTTAACTTTCAGTACGCGTTGCACCACGGGCACTTCCATGGCAGACTCTCCTATTTGAACAACTACACGGCATCTTTAGGGGTAACACTTGGATGAGGATTCTACTTCCCGGAGCGGGCATCCGGCCCATTCCAAAATTGTGGGTAATCCTATCCGCTGCCACCGTCATCCCCGCGGAAGGGGATCCCAATCCCGGAGAGCAACACACGCCCTGTGGATCCCCGCTTTCGCGGGGATGACGGCCGGGGGGGTGCACTACCCACAAATTTAGGGCGGACCAAGCCCTAGCATCGGAGGCAGTATACATCCTGGGACGCGGCGCGGCCAAACTCTGGGACAACGCCGGATTAACATTTCCCGGCAATAGCGACCACTTACAATTCAGCTTATGTTTGTACTAATTTAGTATAATAATTAATATTTGGAATATTGTGTTTCCGTGTTTATCCGTGTCTATCCGTGGTCCTATTCCCCCTTCTGAAGGGGGATCAAGGGGAATGTTAACCCCATCGCGCGGCTCCGCCGCATTCAGTCAGCCAAGGTCACGCTCCGGACCATCAACTCGTCGCCGCTGACGAGACGCCCCGCATGGCCTCCGCATTGAGGGCACGGCTCCAGCAATTCCCCGGCCGTATAGCGCGCTTCACACTCGCCGCACACAAATTCCATGGGCGTCTCGGTCCAATCAAGCTCGGCACCCTTGGCCAGCGTGTCCTCCGCCGTGTGAGCGAACGCCTCCACCAAAAGCTCGGGGCAAACGGCCCGCATGGCGCCAATATCCACGCTAACGCGCTCGATGGGCTGGCCGCCATGTTCCCGGGCCACCGCCACCGCTATGTCAACGATGGACTGCGCTAAACTGTATTCGTGCATGCTGAATCCGTCTCCGGGTCCGAGGGAAACTGTTCGCCGGTCCAGGCCGTGGCGTCCCGCGACGCCATCCCAACCACTTCCGGGATGGCGGCCGCCACTTCCGGGCTCATCTCCGCGCCGTAATCAAACGAAGCCGCTTCGACGCCGTAGACCAGCATCCGGGCGGGCAAGACGCCCAATGCGCGGGAAAGCTCCACCGCCTCCGCGACGCCAAAGCCGTGGGTCGAGGTCTGCTTGAACGCATCGGGCAGGGGATTCGCGATCACATCCACGCGGAATACGGCGCCTGGGGCGGCGCCGGAATGGACGGCGTCAAACAACATGGCCGCGGCCAGCCCGGACCATTGCTCAAGCAAGGCCGCCGGTTCGCCCGTGCATTCGCGCACGGTGAACCGGCGGGGGGAAAGCGCTCGTACCAAGCGAGCAAGCAAAAGGCCTACCCCGTCATCCCCGCGCAGGGCATTCCCGACGCCAAACAGGGTGATGGGCGTATTGTCCTTAAGCATGCGGTACCCGCTCGTGCTGTGTCTTGTGGCGGCGCCATCTTATTGGACGCCGTTTCGTTCAAACTACTCCCTACATCCGCGAGTCGCGCATGGAGGCTAAGTGGGGGAAGATGCTCGGCGTTTTGACGTTTTCGCCGGTCGCCAATCCCTTTTCCGCTAAGGCGCCGGTGGGGCACGCTTGTACACACTTGCCGCAGCTCGTGCACGTCTGCGAATCGCCCCAGGGCTGATCCATATCCGTCATCACGCGCGATTGGATACCGCGATTCTTTACGTTCCATGTCCGCGCGCCCTCTATCTCTCCGCAGGCGCGCACGCAGCGAGTGCAAAGGACACACCGGTTCGGGTCATGGACAAAACGGCTATGCGTGGCGTCCACTTCCTCTTCCGGGAACCGATAGGGGTAGCGAATGTGGGTGATCCCGAGTTTTTGAGCGAGATCCTGCAGTTCACAGTGCCCAGAAGAGACGCAAAAGGCGCAAATGTGATTCCGTTCCGCGAACAACAGCTCCACAATCATCTTGCGGTGGGACTGGAGTCTGGGGGAATCCGTCGTGACTTCCATGCCGTCCGTGACTTTCGTCACACAGGCGGCCAACAGCCGCGGCACGCCCGCAACCTCCACCATACAGAGGCGGCACGCCCCCACGCTACTCAACCCCTTGAGGAAACAGAGGCGTGGAATGTCGATGTCGTTCGCCCACGCAGCGTCCAGAATGGTCTCATCCCGCGCCGCGGTTACCGTCTTTCCATTCAAGGTGATGAGAATGGTTTCGTCCTTCATGTTGCTTCCTTCCATGGCCGGTTGTTGCGCGGCTCACTATTCCTTGACGTCACACCGCAAACAGCGTTGACTCTCCAGCAGCGCGGTTTCGGCATCGAATCCGAGCATCACTTCGTCGAAGTTGTCGCGGCGCTTCTGGGGATCCAAATGCGGGCAGGTGTTGCGCGGTCCGCCTTCGGGTTGCTTGGGGGCAACGTTTTCATAAGTAAAGGTCTTGAGTATGACGTTCATCCGATCCTCGCCCGACAAAACGCGGTCCATGGCGCGCGCGGCGGACTTTCCGGTCGACATGGTCGCGGAGATGTTGGATGCGCCCGTCACCAGGTCGCCGCCCGCGTATACATTGCGCACGTTCGTCTCGTAAGTGGCCGGATTGACGGCGACCGTGAAGTTCCTGCGCACTTGAATCCCGGCCCGGCGCATTGGGTCCGCATCCGGCTTTTCGCCAACCGCCATGATAACCGAATTACAAGGCAGGGTGTAGAATTCGTCCGTGGACACTGGCGTGCGCCGGCCCGAGGTGTCAAACTCGCCAGGCTTGGTTTTGCGCACCTCCATCCCGGAGACGCGTCCAAGCTCATCGAATATGACTCGCTGCGGCGAGGCAAAGAAGATGAGTTCGACGCCTTCGGCCTCCGCGTCCTCGACTTCCTCGACAATGGCGGGCATGTCGCCGCGGTCGCGGCGGTAGGCGATGGTCACTTTGGCGCCCAGCCGGGTGGCCGTGCGGGCGGCGTCCACGGCGGCATTGCCACCCCCGATCACAACCACGCGTTCCCCCATCAGCGGCGGATTCCCCCGATTGACCTGTTCCAGAAACGCGATCGCATGCCAAACGTCCGAGGCGTCCTCTCCAGGTATGCCAACGCTGGTTTCGTTCCACGTCCCGGTGGCCAGGAAGACCGAATCATACTCTTTCGTAAGCCGATCCGCGGCCAAACCAGCGCCAAGGCGCTGACCGCAGGTGAACTTCACGCCAATGTGTTCGAGCACACCCAACTCGGCGTCGATCATGTCCTTGGGCAACCGGTAGTCGGGCAGGGAGTAGCGTAACATGCCGCCGGGCTTTTCCCGTTCCTCGTAAACCATCACCTCGTGTCCCATCATGCTGAGATAGAACGCCGCGCACAAGCCAGAAGGGCCAGCGCCGACAACAGCGACCTTCTTCCCGCTGGGTTTGAGCTTGCCCTGCTTGAGCCGCGTCTTGACACGCTCGAGCATGTCGCCGGAGAACGCCACGTCGGCGACATACCGGTGCACCTCGCGCATGTTCACGGGAGCGTCCTCGTCCGCGCGGCGGCACCGGTTTTCGCAGGGGTGCTGGCAGATACGCCCGGTGGAAGCGGGCAGGGGATTGTCTAGCCAGATCATCTCCGCCGCTTCTTCAAGGCGATCCTCCTTGACCAATTGAAGGTAGCCCGGGATCCGCATGTTCAACGGACAGCTATTCTCACACGGGGACAGGTACAGTTTCTCGCACACGCTGGCCATGCACCGGCGTCTGCGGATGTGCACTTCGTACTCATCACGGAAGTACCGCAGCGTGGTCTCGACGGGGTTGGGAGCCGTCTGGCCGAGACCGCACAGAGACATATCCCGGATCATCGGGACCAGTCTCTCGAGTTCGACCATGTCGGATTCGTCCGCCTCGCCATTGCAGATCCTGCGCAGCAGCCGCACGGATTCGTCCAGCCCCGCGCGGCAGGGAATACATTTGCCGCAGGATTCGGAGTGGGTGAATTCCAGGAAGTACCGCGCCACGTCCACCATGCAATTGTCCTCGTCCATCACAACCATGCCCCCCGAGCCCATGATGGCGCCGAGTTCGGAGAGTGAGTCGTAATCGACGGGTGTATCAAAATGTTCGGCCGGGATGCAGCCGCCCGACGGGCCGCCGGTCTGGATGGCTTTGATGGGCCTTCCGCCCGGGCTGCCGCCGCCGATGCCGTAAATGATGTCCTTGAGCGGCGTGCCAAGCGGCAGCTCAACCAGGCCGGTATTGCGGACCTTGCCCACCAACGAAAAGACTTTGGTGCCGGCGCTGTCGCGTGAACCAATGTCGTTGAACCACGCGCCGCCCCGCGCGATGATCACGGGAATGTTGCAGAACGTTTCGACATTGTTAATGTTGGTCGGCCGGCCCCACAACCCGGATTGGGCGGGAAAGGGCGGCCGGGGCCGCGGACGGCCCGCGCGGCCTTCCAGCGAGGCGATCATAGCGGTTTCCTCCCCGCATACGAAGGCGCCGGCGCCTTCCAACGTTCGCACGTTGAACTCAAAAGGCATGCCCAGTATGTCCTCGCCCAGCAGACCCGCCCTCCGGGCCGCCGCCGCCGCCTTTTCGAGCCGCCGCACCGCTAGGGGATACTCGTGGCGCACGTAGATGATGCCTTCCGTGGCGCCCGTGGCGTATGCGCCGATCAACATGCCTTCCAGCAGCATGTGCGGGTCGCTCTCAATCTCATTTCGGTCCATGTACGCGCCGGGGTCGCCCTCGTCGGCGTTGCAGATCACGTATTTTTTCTCGGCTTTGGCCTTGTGGAGCATGGCCCACTTCACCCCGGTGGGATATCCGGCCCCCCCGCGGCCGCCAAGTTCCGATTTCTTGACCTCCTCAATAATCTTCTCTCTTTCGGGCATATTGAGGGCGTTCCAGAGCGAAAAATACCCGCCCACGGCGATATATTCTTCGATGTCTTCTGGATTGATCAAACCCGAATTGCGCAATACTACTTTCTTCTGTCCATTAAAGAAGGGGAGTTCATTCCACAGCGGAATATTCTCCAGTTCTTCCTCGTAATCATTTTCGCTGGTGACATGGTCCATCACCCGCCGCATTTGGGCCGGTTTTCTAGCCTTGCTGGGGCGGCCGTATTTGACATGCCCCGTGAGGTGGTCCCAC
>JBKHFO010000001.1:0-75551 GCA_046540175.1 Candidatus Hydrogenedentota bacterium | reverse complement strand
TCCGGGAACTGCTTCTGGTAAGCGTCCGGGGCCACATGCATGCGCGGCGTGAACTTGATGCCGGCCTCCTGGGTATCCTCGGGACGGCCCGGCAATGAAGCGGGCACAAAGGCCTTGAACTCTTGCAGCCGCTTGGCCCGGCGGGAAGTCTGCACCACGAGGAACAGATCATCCCCGATGCTGCCGCCCGCTTCGAGCTGCTTCGTCTCGGCCGATTCCGCTTCCAGCTGGGCCTTAACGGCGTCCAGATCGACTTGCGTTACAGGAGAACTAGAGGCATCCGAGCCTTCCAGCGTCGTGGCGAACGCGCCGGCCGCTGCATCGTCCTCATCATCCTCGTCGTCTTCCCCGATCGTGCCCAGACCGCCGCCGGTTTCCCAATCATCGGTGGGCAACGGCCACGGGTCCATTGGCTGAAGGGTCAACACCCATGCATAGTCGTCTTCGTCGACTTGGCCATCGCCATTCAAGTCGTCGGCTTGGCCATCGCCCGTCCTATCCACGGGCTCGGGTTCTTCGCGCCACTCCAAATTGGATAGGGGCACCGGGGTGTCGCCGCCGAACTCCGCGAAGAACATGCCGTCGGCATCCTCATCTTGGAACAGGCGTACGCCCGCGTCGTTGGCGATTCCCTCGGAGTCAAGCGAGCGCAGATCCTCGGGATGGAAATCCTCGCCCCAGAACGCCACGTTGATTTCCTCCAGCGCCATGGGCTGCACGCGATTGGTGACGGGATCGTCCGCGCCGGCAAAACTGAAACCGAGCATGGCCAAGTCGCCGCTTCCCGCGGGAACCCGCTGACGCAGCAGCCGGGCTTCGCGCTCCGACTCGAGCCAGTCCGTCTCGCGCGGATACTCGCCCGTCTCCAGGTCGCCGGGATCATCTTGAAACGGCAGCCATGTTGAGTAATCAGGCCGGTCCGGCTGATCGGGAATATGAGGCGGCGCATAGTACGGCGAGCGCGGACCGCGATTGCCGGTATCAAACCGTTCGTCGAAGAACGGGACCGTTTCGTAAGAATGTTGGAAAATGCGGAACACGTCGGTGGTTTCCACGGGGACGGCTTCAAAGCCCGGCAATGACGGGAAACGGGTGATGGTAAAGCTGTCGGACTCTTGGACACCTACACTGTGATCGTCAAAGAAGCGGGCGCTCAACAACCCAAAGGGATCCATCCAATCACTGAATGGCGGCATTAGTTCCCCTGCTCCCAAGCCAGCCGGCCCCGAAAAGTAATCGAGATCACTTACTCTTGCGTGGCGGTTGTTGCTGCTGAAGGTCATCACCAAGTCGCTGACTTGCACCATCGCCCGGATGGGCTTGGCGTTGTGCTGGTTCAGCGTGCGCTCCGGCCACCAAGGCTCGCCTTCGTTCGGGAAATCCCACAGGTCGTCATCTTGCCAGGGGTCCTCCACCTGGAACTCGTCCGGTATAGGATCGCCGTGATACGGGATCTGGCTATCCACGTAAATGCCGCCCTCGTAGCTGCCGCTGGCCTCGTTAAACCGCCGCGGCTCAATGAAGGCCCGGAAGTCGGCGCCCGGTCGCAACCCGTCTCCGTCGCCGGGGCGCAGAGAGGAATCCTGGTAGCCGCTATCGGGCCGCACGGTCACGAAGTAGTCGTGCTGAACCGACGAAGGCTCATCATCGTCAACCACGTTCGGTATGGGATCGATCATGCCCGTTGGGGTGGCGTCCAGCTCGGGGCGCCGGATACCGCCGCGGAATAGGAGCCTGACCTTCCACCAAGGATCGCCGCCGCCCGGCGGGAAGGGAATGTACTCCCACTCCGGTTTATAGGGATCGGTCAGATCCAAGTTGGCGTCAGCGCCATAGGGCATCAACGGGAAATCGTTCAGAAGCACCCCGTCGTCGGGGGTTTGGTCCGGCGGGTCAAACAATGCCGTGTCCGTGGTGTCGTGAAAGACATTGGCGCCATTAAAGACAAAATCCAATCCTTCGGCTTCCGGGGGCATCCCTCCCAAGTGGCTGGCAGTGAACGGATCGAGCGCCGTGCGCGGATCAAAGCCGCCATTGCCCGGCGGGCCGTGAGGGTCGCCTCCCTCATCGGTCAGTATAAGGTTCACCTCAACCAGATCGGCTTGTCCCTGGGGCTCTTGCGCGTCGATGCCCAGGCTTTCCCGTTCCGATACGCCTAATTGCGGCGGGTTGGCGGAGTGTATATTCAACCCCACAACGGGCAGCCACTGCTCAAGGGGCATCACGGGGCGCTGGTCCAGCCATTCGCCGGTTACGAAATCTATGACTTGTCCCGGGATATCCCAGCGGAAGCGGGTCTGCCCCGTCAGAGGCGTGTATTCCCGGCGCGAATAGGACCAGCGGTTATAGTCGGAAATGTCGTATTCGGTAGCCTCACTCCTCCCGATCCCGGTCATGTCGTAGGCGCCAAAACTGGAACTCCACGCCACTTCCTCGTCGATGAAGGCTTCATCAAGGATGTCGCCCGGCGTCTCTACGCCGTCTGGATAGCCGTCAATGAGGTTGCCGTCATCATCAACCCAAATTACGCCTTCAGGCGTACGCATCACGCCGTGGTCAAAGTTGTATGACATGGTTGTTCCGTTGCGCCATACCGACGACGTGCGGACCGCGATGATGTAGGTGTTGCCGGGATCGGCAGACGCCGAGGGCCACGAAGGTTCCGGCGTGGGTTCTGAAAAATACTGCGACCAGTCCCATTCTTCTTCAAACAACTCGAAAAAGTCCATCTCGTACTGTAGGAACCCAGGCGAATCGGATACCAACTCGCCCCAGGGTTCGCCCTGGGCGTCCCACGTAAGAATTAGATTGCAGTTTTCGTTCAGTTCCTGTTCACCCTCCACATTAATGAACAGCCCCCACTCCAGGATGTCCTCGGATCGGGGCACGTTGAAGCGGTCCCAGTCACGCTCGTCCACTTTATCGCCCACCACCGTGTACTGGAATGAGGCGAGTTGCCGGGGGGCCGGCTCGTCGGGACTGTACGACATGGTGAACCCAAACATCCCCTGCCAGTCGTGCAACGGCATCAAGGCATGCTCATCGTCGATGAGATTGAAGGGCTCTATCGTGGCCCCGAAAATGTCTGCATCTTCCGGCACCACTTGTGTCCCGTCTACCTGGGCATGCGCTTGACCGGCGAAACCGAGCACGCCGGCGGCAAAGAGAGCCAGGACAAGACAGAGGGTGCGAAATGGAGCAAAGCTGTTCTTAAACACGGTGGACCACCTCCAACCGAACGCCAAAAAGGCCCCCGAACGCGACGAAGCGCCGAGAGCCGAAACCATACAATAGGAATGAACGCCCTCCTTGAGAGGGCCGCCAGCCTTCAAGGGCCGGCCTGCGACGGGCTGATCACCTGTTCTCATTCGTATCCCCACGTTGTCTGGAAATCTCCCCAATTCCCTTCCCAGGTCATCACACCGGTTCGACCCTAGGGCGCGCACAACGGCGCCCTTCCGTCCACGATGCAAGTGACGTTATAGCATAGCGTTATCCATGTGTCAATCACAACTCCGGGCGGTGGCCTGCTTAGGGACCTCCCGCTTCCTCCCCCTTCAAAGGGGAAATCCTTCTTGATGGAGCGGCGGGCTTGCCTTCCCTACATGGTTCGGGGCAACAAGCCGTATCCCGCCTCCGCACGGGTTAATAAGATAGTACCACGCTCCCCGCCCAGTTTACAATGGACAGCCGGGTTCCCGGATGGCCGGATAGATTGGCGTGCAGGTTGTGTACATCCCCCGGCCCTGCGGGCCACCCCTCAAAGGGGGAATTGTTCGGACCGCCGGCATCGTGCCGCCACATAGGCGGCCTGGAAGACGGCGATACGCTTCCCCCTTCGGGGGAGCAAGGGGGACCTTCCCTTATAATTCCCCTTCGAAGGGGGAATTGTATCTGAAAGCCGGCAAGATGCCGGCGGTCCGGCCGCCTCATGCCTCAGATAAGACTCAAAAGAAACGCCATGCCCTAAATGAGGCGCGCCCCATTTTGTGCGCAAATCGCCAAGTCCCTCACACACAAGCATTTATGAAACGGCGCTCGGTTGGCACGGTGGTTGCTACTTAATAAGCATGAACGGCACGGCGACGACATATCAACAGTTCGAGCCCAACGCTCCCGGCGCCGCGCCCCGTTCTCTGCAAACCACGTCGAAGAGAGGCGCAGGCGCCCTCGGAACGACAGGTATGCCGACAGTTGAATCAATAACGGAAGACGCAGGCGCTTGCACCGCTCCTGACGCTCCGATTGTTGACGGTTTTCCTAAGCCGCCAGGGGCCCCCGCACCCGCAACGCACCCCGAAAGCCCTGACCCCCCTCCTCCCCACTCTCAGGGCTGCCCCACTCACGCTCAGCGTGAACCCCGATCGAACCCTTGCCTGGGTCCCTGGCGGCGACAGGATACTTTGTTTCTTCTTCATTTTCTTCCTCCTCCTCAGCACAGGGCTGGGCGGGTGGCCGCTTTCCCCGAGGCGGTTTCACCCCGCCCAGCCCGCCCTTGCCCTCTCCAAAACGGCAGGCGGGGCGGCGATTCAGGAATGGACGCAACATATCCCGAAGCGCTACGTTCGCATGGTTTTGCGGGATCGCACTAAGGAGGAAGTCGCATGGCTGTTTCGGTAGAAGCAATCCGTAGCCGCGTTGAAGCCGAGGCTGACTTTGTTGCCCGCCTTCGAGCCGAAATCGCTCAGGTGATCGTTGGGCAGCAATATATGATAGATAGGCTGTTGGCGGGGATCCTCGCCAACGGCCACATTCTTATTGAGGGCGTGCCGGGTTTGGCCAAGACGACCGCGGTCAAGACCCTCGCCCAAGCCATCGAATGCAATTTTTGCCGGATCCAGTTCACCCCGGATCTCCTTCCCGCCGACCTCATCGGCACCCAGATCTATAATCCGCGCGATAGCTCTTTCACTACCAAGAAAGGCCCGATTTTTGGGCATATTATCCTGGCCGACGAAGTAAACCGCGCGCCGGCCAAGGTGCAAAGCGCACTGCTCGAGGCCATGCAAGAACGTCAAGTGACCATCGCGGACACAACGTACGCCATGGAAGAGCCGTTCATGGTGCTGGCCACCCAGAATCCTATCGAGCAGGAAGGGACCTATCCCTTGCCCGAGGCCCAGGTGGACCGGTTCATGTTCAAGCTGAAGGTCAGCTACCCTACCCGCGCGGAAGAGCGCGAGATGATGGACCGGGTGGATTTGTTGTATGACGCGCCGGTCAAACCCGCGGTAACCCGGGACCAGATTCTGCGCGCCCGTCAATTGGTCAACCAGATCTACGTCGACGACAAGGCCAAGAATTACATCGTGGATGTGGTGCAGGCCACGCGGAACCCTCAAGCGTTCGGCTTGGATCTCGGGCATCTTATTGAATACGGGGCCTCGCCCCGCGCAACGCTCTATTTGCACCAAGCCGCGCGCGCCTTGGCGTTCCTACAGGGCGAAGGCAACGTGTTTCCCAATGACGTTAAACAGGTGGCGATGGACATCCTGCGCCATCGCGTGATCGTCACCTACGAGGCGGAAGCCGAGGAGTTGACCAGCGAGCATATCATTCGGCGCATACTAGACACCGTACCCGTGCCATGATACCAAGCGAAATCATGAAACAGATCCGGCGCATTCAGATTCGCACACGCCGGATGGTGAATGACGTTTTAGCGGGCCAGTACGAAAGCGTATTCAAAGGGCAGGGCGTCGAGGTCCGGGAGGTCCGGGAATACGTTCCGGGCGATGACGTCCGGCTCATTGATTGGAACGTGACGGCCCGCACCGGCGACGCGCACATTAAGGTGTTGGCGGAAGAACGGGAGCTGACGGTGCTGTTGGCGGTGGACGCGAGCGCGTCAGGCCAGTTCGGCAGTGTGAACCGGTTCAAGACGGAGCTGGCCGCCGAACTCTGCGCCGTGCTCGCGTATTCGGCTGTTCAGAATAATGACAAGGTCGGCCTGATTATCTTCACCGATGACGTGGAGCTTTACGTCCCCCCCAAGAAAGGGCGCACCCATGTGCTCCGCGTGATCCGGGAAGTCTTGTATTACACCCCCAAGGGCCGCAAGACCAATATCCCCGCCGCGCTCCACTTTCTCAACCGCGTCACCAAACGGCGCGCCGTCGTGTTTCTCGTGTCCGATTTCATCGCCGAAGGATACGAGTCCGCCCTGCGGCTTGCCAACACCCGCCATGACGTGGTAGGCGTTGTAGTGAGCGATCCCCGCGAGGAAACGCTGCCCCCCGTGGGGCTTGTGTCGGCGCGGGACGCCGAGAGTGGGCAGGAAGTGCTTGTGAACACGGCGCGGAAGAGCGTGAGGGCGCGCTACGCCGAAGCGGCCCGGAAGCGCGCGGAAGAGCGGGACAAAGTGTTTCAGAGAACCAAGGTGGACGCGATCCGGGTTCGCACGGATCAATCCTACGTGCAGGAGCTGTACCGTTTTTTCCGGATGCGCGAACGGCGCTACAGTTGAACAATGAACACCATGACAACAGAGCCCGTCAACCATAGAGTCCGGGGAATGAACCGGGCGCGGGACTGTTTCCGTCTTTTTGGGGCGGCGGCCGCCCTAGTGCTCTTGGGATTTGGAAACGCCACCGCCCAGCCAGGCCAGGCGGGCGACGTTTCGGTGCGGGCCGCGGCCACTCCATCCGAGGGGCCATTTCACCGGCTTTTCACGTACACGATTACCGTGGAGGCGCCGGAAGCGCTTGACGTGACCTTTCCCGATCTGGCGGAGCATGCCGGGGACTTGAAAGTCTACCGGGACCTGGGCCGGGAAGAGGAACCCCTCGACGATGGACGTGTCCGAATCACAACCACCTTCGCGTTGGACGCCCCGGAAGCCGGCGAATACGCCATAGAACCGCCGCCGGTTACGTATGGGCCGGACGCCGTCGAAGCCAACGTGCCGCCGGTGGCGATCCAGGCGCGGGAACTGACGCCCGATGAACAGCAAGCCGTGATGCGGTTCGCGCCCGACGCCGGCCCCGCCGCGCCTGCCACCCCTTGGTGGCGGCAATGGCAAGTATGGGCGCTCGTGACCGGCGCGGCGGCCGTTGCGGTCTTTGCGGCGTGGCTTTGGGCGCGCCGGCGAGCCGCCCAAGCGGGCCGGGAGCCGCTGACCGCGTGGGACGGCGCCCTCAAGCAATTGGACGAGCTTTCCGCGCAAAACCTCCCCGCCAGTGGCGATTTCAACCGGTATTACGTCGAGCTGTCCCGCATCCTCCGGGATTACCTTGCGCAACGTTTTGCGATTCACGCGCAGGAACAGACCACCCAAGAACTCCTTGAGGACGCCTCGGCGAATGGCGCGTTGACGGAACAGCAACAGCAGTTTCTCGCGGGGTTTTTACGCCACAGCGACCGGGTCAAATTCGCCCGGTTCCAGCCTTCGGCCGCCGAGGCGCGGCGGCATCTCGACGATATTCGAGCCTTTGTGACGGAAACAATCCGCCGCGAAGAGCCGCGGCAAGAAGCGGCATGAGTCAAGTAAGCATGTATGAGTGGTTAGGCCCATTTTACTTCAGTTCGCTTATCCACCCCTGGTTCCTGGTGCTGTTGGTGGGCGTGGGCGCGTTGCTTATCGCCGAGATAGCCGTGCGGGCGCCGGGCGTAATACAGGTGTCCACGGGCGACGTGCTTGCGCGGGTGGCGGGGCCTCACCGCGAGAAACTGCGTTTGATCCCGCCCATTCTGCGCGCGATTGGCCTAGGCCTGCTCGTGGTGGCGTTGGCCCGGCCCGTGAAAGGGTTACAACCCGTTCCTGAAAAGGTGGAAGTGATGGACCTCATGTTGAGCCTGGACGTGTCGGGAAGCATGAAGGCGCTTGATTTTTCCGTCGAGGGCCAACGGCGGGACCGGCTGGAAGTTTCCAAGGAGGTCTTGCGCCATTTTGTTGACAGCCGGCAGCACATGACAAGTCAAGGCTCGATAGACCGGCTGGGGCTTATCCTGTTCGCCGGAACCGCGTGGACGGCCAGTCCGCTCACCCTGGACTATGACATCGTGCAACGGGAAATCGATCGCGCGTACATCGACTTGGAGGATCGACGCAAACAAGGAACGGCCATTGGCTCGGCCATTGGCTTGGCCGTAAGCCGGCTGCGCCATTCCGAGGCGGAAACGCGGGTCCTCGTGTTGCTAACAGACGGCCGGAACAACACGGGCGAACTTGATCCCATGACCGCGGCCCACCTCGCCAACGAGTATGGCATCCGCATTTACGCCGTGGGGGCGGGTTCCCGGGGCGAGGTGCTCATTCCACAGCGGACCGTGCTTGGAGAACGGCTGGCGCCGGTGCACATCCCCATTGACGACGAGTCACTCACCGCCATCGCCGAACTGACCGGCGGACGGTACTACCGGGCCACGGACGCGGAGTCGCTACGCGAAGCCTATGAAGAGATTAGCGAACTTGAACGTACGGAAATTGAGATTAGCGAATATTATCACACGGAGGAAGGATTTCCCCCGTACGCGGCTGCCGGTTTGACCATGGTGGCGGCGTCTGTATTCACGCGCCGGTTGTGGTTTGAACCGATACCGTAACAGCGGAACGTACTGCCGGCATCTTGTCGGCTTAGAGACGGTCTATATGATGCCGGCGGTACGAGTAACGAACGATTTCGTTACAACCATTAGTGAAACGTAGCACATGGATATCGCATTCGCGTTCCCAACGCACCAACTACCCCTATGGGTGTTCATCATGGCCTCCTCCCTGGCCCTGATCTGGTTGGCGTTGCGCATTCTGGAAAACTACCGGGGCGAACGGATCAACCAGTTCGTCCACGGTACGCTTGCGCCCCGGTTGCAAGCCGGGGCGGATGGCCGCGCGCGCAAACCCTTGCGCTGGTTCACCTTGGCGGGGTGCGCTTTTCTGGCGATTGCCCTGGCGCAACCTCATTGGGGCGAGTCGCGGGTCGATGTGCAACGGCGAAGCCGGGACATACTGGTTATTCTGGACATTTCGCCCAGCATGCTCGCCGAGGATGCGCCCCCGACCCGCCTCGAAATGGCCCGGCGCAAAGCGCTCATGCTCATGGACCGCTTCCCGGGCGATCGGTTCGGGTTTATCGTAATCTCCGGCGGCGCCGAGCGTCTGAGTCCGCTAAGCCATGACCACGGCTACGCTCGCGCGGTGCTTCGGTCAATCGACTCCGGGATCATCGGGTTTGCCGGCACCGACCTCGAGGCTGGATTGAACAAAGCGGCTGAAACGTTCCAGGCTGAAGCAGAACATACAGGTCCCCACAGCCGCCATAGCCGGGCCGTGGTGGTCTTATCCGACGGCGAGGAAGTTAGCGGGGACGTGGTGGACGCCGCCCGGGACCTATCAGAGTTGGCGGCCGTCTATGCCCTCGGAATCGGCACAACGCGGGGCGTGGCAGTCGAGGCTCCGCCATGGCTGCGCCGTGATTTGCCTCTCAGCGCGCCGGGGACCCATCATACGCGCTTGGAGGAAGATGGGCTTATTCAGGCCGCCAATGCAGGCGGCGGATCCTATATCCGCGGCAGTCACGATAGCTGGGATCTCGATCAATTGGAAAGCGGACTCACGGGCCACGCGACGCGCGTCCTGAGCGATGAGCAGCGGATAGAAGAGGTGAACCGGTATCAGTGGCCCTTGGGCTTGGGCCTGCTGTGTTTTGCGGCCGAAGGCTTCTGGCTGGTCCTATTACCCGCGTTCCGCCAGCGCAATTTGGCCCGTGAACACGCCGCGCCAGATAGCGGCAACGAATATGCATAGGCTAACGTGTCTCATAATTGTAATCGTACTTGGCGGCATGCATGCCGCCGGGGGGGCGAGTTCGTTGCGCGAGCAGGTCGAACGCGGCAACGAGCTTCTCGAGCAAGGCGAGGCCCAAGCCGCATTGGAGCTGTACCAGTTGCTTCAGATTGAAGCGCCTTCCTCCGGCGTGTTGCGGTATAATATGGGATCTGCGAAAGTTTCGCTTGGCAAGGAGGCCTTGGAAGCCGGAGACCTGGACGAGGCGTTCGAGCACTTTGAGGCCGCCCAGGAAATCTTCGACAGTCTTCCGGAGGACGCAGACATCGAGTTAAGGCGGGATGCGGCGTACAACCGGGCCAACACCGAGGGCCGGCAGGCCCGGGCAATCGCGCGCGCCAGGCCGTACGAGGAAGCCTTGGAGGCCGTCGAGGATAGCATAAGCAGCTACGAGGAGTTCCTAGCCCAATACCCGGATCACAAGGCCGCCCAGCACAATCTCGATCACATGCGCTATTTGCGGAAGACCTTATTGGAGAATCCCCCTCAAGAGGAACCGGACGAGGACGAGTCCGAAGACGAGGAACCCCAGGAAGAGGGAGAAGAGCCCGAGCCTGAAAACAGCGGCGACGAGGGAGAAGAAGGAGAGAAAGAGGAAGAGGGAGAGGAAGAGGGAGAGGGAGAAGAACAGCCGGAAGCCGGCGATGGCGAACAGGAGCAGGACCCTGAGGAGCGCGAGGCGCCCGCCGGGCCTCAACCGAACCCCGAAGAGACAGAGTCCCCCGAGACCCCGGAAAACCCTCAGACGCTTGAAGCCATTCTCGAGGCCCTGGAGGAAGAGGACAACCGGGAACAGCGGGAGATGCTCCGGGAGCACGATGGGCCCCGCATACGGGCGCAATGGTGGTAGATATGCGTAATGGATTCGCCCTTATAGCAGCATTGAGCGCCTCCCTCGCGTTGGGGGAGGAGCCTCCCTATTTGCATATGAGTGTGGAGCCAGAGACGGTGGGGCAAAACAGGCCCTTCCAGCTAATCATTGAAGCTTGTGGCGGAAGCCTTGGCGAACTCTCGTTGCCGGAAGTCGAAGGGCTCGCCTTTGATGGCCGGTACGCGGGCGGGGCCGATCGCGTGCAATTTGGCATGGGAGACAAACCGGTGCACACCAAGGTCCGGAGTTACCGCACTATCGCCCGTGAACCCGGCGTCCTTACCATTCCGCCAGCCAGAGCCGAAATCGATGGGGAAACCATCGAATCCAACCCGGTAGAGATAACCGTGCTTCCCAGCCCAGGCGGCGATTCTCCGATATCAATCCGGCCGGCTCCCACTCAACCATCCGCGCGGCGCGACGAATTGTCCGGCCAACACCGGATTCGGCCTTCGCAGGAAGGGGATAGCGAAAGCCCCGTGGGATGGGACGATGTCGTGTTTCTCACCAGCAGGGTTAATGAGAAGAGCGTGTATGAGGGCGAATTACTGGAACTGGAGCTTTCGCTCTGGAAGCTGGATGACCGGAATGTCTCCGTGTCTTCGGGACCTGGCGCCCAGCACGAATATCCCTCCACGGAAGGCTTCTACGCCATGGATTTTCGAACCCGGCAGGATAACCGGGAATTGGACGGCTGGCCATATGAGCTTAATCAGTATTATCAAACGCTTTATCCCATCCAAAACGGCGTCTTAACCCTCGGCCCTTGGCGTTGGGAAGGCATGGTCCGCGCGACCACGTACGCAGGCTTTCAGCGCCGCCGTCTAACGCTTGAGACCGCCCCCATCGAGGTGGAAGTTAAGCCCCTGCCCCCGGGAGCCCCGAGCGGATTCAGCGGGGCAGTGGGCCAATTTGATATCGCGCTGGAGGAGCATCCCACGCAGGCCGAACAAGGATTGCCTTTCGAGGTGCGGGTCGTCCTTGAAGGGAGGGGCAATCCCAACGCCATGGGGATGCCCCGCGCGCCACGCCTTCAGGGGGCGGAGATTGTGGATGTGGAACAGCGCGCCCGCTTGGAGGATCCGGACCGGGCCCTGGCCCGCAAGCAGATCACGTACAGCGTCGCCCCGGAATCCGATGGGCGGGTTCGGTTTCCCCCGATCGCGTACTCTTACTTTGATCCTAGCCGCGAAACGTATGTGAGTAAGACCACCAGCGCCTTCGACATCGAGGTCAGCCCAAGACGGGTGGCCCAGCAAGAGCGCGTACGGGTAGACGAGCAAACCGCCGCCGGCCGATGGGGAACCGCAGGGCCCGAAGGCGAACTTCCTCCCTTGGCCGCCAATCCCGGTGGTCTCCGGCCGCGAGGCAACCTGGCCGTGCGCGCAGGAGCAGCCGCGGCCGCGCCCATGGTGGGCTTCGCCATGCTGGGCCTCTATGTCCGCCGGCGGCGTAATGAAGCTGTGAACACCCGCGCCCGGCTTCGCAAAGCCGCGGCGGAAGCCAAGCGCAGACTGGAGCTAGCGGCTACGTCAACCGAACCCGCGGAAGTCTTGCATCGCGCGGTGTCCACGTATGTGGCGGACGCCTTTGACCTTCCGGCAGGCGGCGTGACAGCCGGAGATTTGGAGCACGTCCTGGCCTGGCGCGGGCTGGACAAAACGGTGCAAGACAATCTGATTCGGATCTTGCGCGTTTGTGAACGGGTCCGCTATGGAGGCGCTTGGTTGAATCGGCAGGAAATCGCCGCCCTGAGCGACGCCGCCCGCCACGCCATGGACACGGTACAAGCCAACGAAGAGAATCCGAGGCGCTGCTCATGAGCAGAATGCTTTTTCTTATATTCTTGTCATTCGCCTTTACTGCCGCCGCCGGCTCGGCGCAGGAAACTGCCCATGACGTGACCTTCGCCCGCGGCGTGGAAGCCTATGAAGACGAAGACTACGCAGCCGCGGCTCAACAGTTTCAACTGTTGGTAGCCGAGGGCGTCCGGGAGGCCCCCGTCTTCTACAACTTGGCCCATGCCTTCCATCAACAAGGACGCCTTGGTCCCGCCATAGCAAACTACGAACGAGCTTTGCAGCACAATCCCCATTTCGCGCAGGCCCGCCGCAGCCTTCGACACGCCCTCGCGCAAACCGAGCAAGGCCTGGTCCCCCCGGAAAAGCCCGCATGGCGGCAGGCCTTGCTAACCGCTCAATCCCGGCTTGCTCCAGCAACCACTGTATGGTTAGCCGTTGGGTTTTGGGGCCTGTTCTGGGGCGCGATGGCAGCTTGCATTTGGCGGTCTACGCGTTGGATCAAGGTAGTAGCCGCGTTAAGCTTACTTTTTGCCGCCCTGTTTGCCGCCATGGGATGGGTGCGCCACCAGCCCGCACGGGTTGCGGTTGCCAGCGTGGAAAGCGTTCCTGTGCGGTACGGGATTGGCGAGGTAAGCGAGGTGCGGTTTGAACTCCACGAAGGCGATCGTGTTACAGTAGATCGCCAAGAGGACGAGTGGATTCGCATTGAATCCGTTGAAGGCGGTCGTGGGTGGGCGCCCCAATACGCCTTCACGCTTGTCGGCCCCCCATACGAGACCGCCCCAACAACCCCCGAGGGGGAAACCGCGCAATGACCATGCCCGCCTTCGAAGAACTCGTGACGCTGGCCAGCAGCGATCCCCAGGCGTTCCGTGCGATGTCCCGGAACGAGTGCCTGGAGGCGGCTCGCGCCTATACGGAAGCCCGCCGCAAGGCGATTCGCAGTCGGCATGAAGCCGGCGAGTCGGGCGGCAATGTCGTGCGGGCCTTGTCGGACATGGCGGACACGGTGCTTCAGGGCGTCTACCGGTTCGGGCTGGCGGCCGCTCATGATACAGCACAAGTTGAAAGCCGTGTGGCTTTGTGTGCGGTCGGCGGGTATGGCCGCGCCGAACTGAGTCCCTACTCGGACCTCGATGTGGCCTTGATCCACGATGGCAAGCTGAGCCCCGCTATCGAGACCCTCAACAGCTATCTGGTCGCGTTTTTGTGGGACCTGGGCTTTCATGTGGGATACGCCATCCGCACCATCGCGGAAACCCAAGAGTTGGCGAATGACGACAAGGAAGTGTTCACCAGCTTTTCTCAGGCCCGGCTCTTGGCGGGCGACACAACAGTATTCGCACGGCTGAAACTGTGCGTGCGAGATTTACAGGTAAAGGGCGTCGCCCATCGCTACATCGAAGAAATTGTGCGCGAACGTTTCGGGGAATTGCCCGCAAAATATGGCGATCTGTACGCGCTTTCCCCCGATATCAAGCAGAACGCCGGAGGGCTCCGCGACTATCACAGCGCCCTGTGGCTTCCCATGACAGCCTACGGTACAAAGACGCTCGACGAGGTCGCCAGCACAGGTCTTCTCTCCCCCGAAACCCACCTCGAAGTCGTCGAGGCGCTTGATTTCCTACTGCGCCTGCGCAACGAGTTGCATTTCGTAACCGGCAAAGACGAGGATCGGTTAACTTTCTCGAATCAGCACCGGCTAGCGCAAGCCTTTGAATATACGGCGGGGGAGCGCCCTAATATCGCGCGCCTCATGGAGGACTACTACGCAGCCGCGAGAACGATGCGCAACCTGCTTCGGCGCGCCGCGGGATTGTGGAACTGTCAGCCCTCCCTATCGCCTACCGCGGAGACGCACGCCGGTTCCGCCGATGAGGTAACGATCAGCGGCGGGGAACTTCATGCGGGACTTCACGATCCCCATTGGTTCGCCCAAGCGCCGGCGCGGCTCATGGAGGTCTTCTGGAAGAGCGCCAGCCAAGGAGTCCCCCTGAGCTACGAAACGGAACGCCGCATCAGGCGCAACCTGGGGCTCGTGGGCGATACATTCCGTTCGAGCGATGTCGTGCGGCGCCTTTTCACCGCCCTATGCAATCATCCAACCACAGCGGGAAGCACGCTACGGCAAATGGCGCAAACGGGCCTGCTGGGCCGGTATATTCCAGAATTTGGGGCGATTGAGGGCATAATTTGCTACGAGGATTTTCATGCTTATCCCGTGGATGAACATACGCTGCGGGCTTTGGAGGCGCTTTCGGCCCTTCACGAACGCGACGACACCGTCTCGCGTTGCTTACGCACTGCCCTTGAGCATTTGTCGGATCCCCATATTCTCGTGATGGCCATTCTATTTCACGATTTGGGCAAGGCCAAGGGAGAGGTTCATGTTCAAGAAAGCACCCGCCTTGCCCGGCGCATAGCCTACCGTATGGGGCTTTCCGCCGACGATGTGGAACGGATCGCCTTTCTCGTCGAGCATCACATGCAAATGACCTTCATCAGCCAGTACCGGGACATTGATGACGAGGACATTGTCCGGTCCTTTGCGGAAACGATGCGGACTGAACAGCGCCTCCGGTCCTTGTTCCTGCTTTCTTACGCGGACATGTCCGCCGTTGGCCCCAATGTCTGGAACGACTGGAAAGGCGCCTTGCTCATGAAGCTGTATCTGAAGGCCGAGAAGCACTTGCTTGGCCGCACGGTATCGCCGGACGAAGCGTTCTGGAACTCCCCTAAGGCGCAGATGGTCCAGGAACGCGCGCGCGAGGATCTTCGCAGCGAGGTTGAAGCCCACATCCGGGACATGGGAGAACGGTACTATGCAGCCTTTTCAAGCGAACAGATGGCGCACCATCTTGAGCTGATTGCGCGCGCCAAAGAAGCGGGTTTCGTCCTCCATACGGCTCCAATAGATGATACGGTCATGAGCGAGATCACCATAAGCACGCGCGACCAAATCGGCCTTTTCGCCAAGTTGGCGGGCAGTTTCACTTCACAGCTCATGGATGTTAACAGCGCCGCCCTTTTTACCCGGCCCGACGGATACGTGATTGACTGCTTCACCGTGGGAGAGCCCTCCGGAGGACGGCGGTTAACCCAGACCGAGTTGGCCGGCCTTGAACGGGTCTTGCGGGCTGTGCTGGTTGAAGGCGCGGATGTGAAGCCCTATGTTGAACAGGCGCGCCGGCGGTTGTTCGCCCTGCTGCAACCCCGCATCCCCGTACGCACCCAAATCGAGTTCGACAATTACAGTTCGCGGACCCACACAGTCATTGATATCGAAAGCGGGGATCGAACCGGGCTACTGTATGACGTAGCCCACACCTTGACGGGGTTGGGATGCGATATAGCCACAGCCCGGATCGTGACGGACGCGCGGCGGGTCCGGGATTCGTTCTATGTGACTTGCGAAGGACGCAAAGTGACATCAAGTGAAGAAATGGAGCGCATGCGGACGCGACTCCACCACGCCATTCACCGCCCGTCGGCGGTGGAAACAACGAAAGGGAGTCTGCAATAATGAATACAGTATGCAGGATGATGGTCGTTGCAGCGTCGGTGTTGATGGTATGCATGCCTGCCGGTTCTGCCTCGGAAGAGCAAGAGGGCCGTTCCGCCGATGGCGCGTTGAAGATATTCATCCTCTCGGGGCAGTCGAACATGGTTGGTTTCGGCCAGCTCGAGAACGGTCCTGGAACGATGGAGTGGTATCTCGAAGAGAAACCCGGCGCGTATGGCCATCTGCTGGACGCGAATGACGAACCGGTTGTCCGCGACGATGTCTGGATCGTGTACAACATGGACCAAAAGGGCTGGCTTACGACCGGTTACGGAGCCTCCGAAGATCACATCGGCCCCGAATATGGTTTCGGGTTCACTGTCGGAGACTATTATGAAGACCCCGTGCTGATCATCAAGGCGGCGTGGGGCGGTAGATCACTTTATCATGACTTCCTGTCCCCAAGCTCCGAAGCATATCCCGAACCCGAAGAAGACGGTGATAAGGGATTCCACTACGCGGAGATTCTGAGGCAGGTCGAAGAGATTACCGGTGACTTGAAGCAGTACTATCCAGACTACGACGGTGAGGGATACGAGATCGTGGGGTTCGGCTGGCACCAAGGCTGGAACGACCGCATCGATCAGGCCGCGGTGGATGCGTACGAAAAGAACATGGAGAACTTCGTCAAGGATATCCGCGCGGATCTCGGCGTCCCGGATCTTCCCTTCGTCATTGCGAATACAGGGATGGGCGGCTGGACGATTCCCGGCGACGCCCCCTATAAGGAGAGGGTCGAGAAACTGATGGACGCCCAGTTAGCGCTTTCCGACCCCGAAGAATACCCTGAATTCAAAGGCAATGTCGCCGGCGTTGAGACTCGCGATTTTCAGAGAAGCGAAGAGGAATCTCCTTCTGCGCAAGACTTCCACTGGCTCCGCAACTGGGAAACCTTCTATCTCATCGGAGAAGGCATGGGTGAGGCTATGGTGGGGTTGCTGGAAAGCCAATAGAGCACAGCAAGAGGTTTTTGACGTGCGGATGCGAAATCACAGACGAATCCTGTGGGCAGGGTTTGTTCACAGCGCGGAAGCGAAGCCCTACATCGAACAGGTGAGGCGGCGGTTGTTCGCCCTCCGGCAACTCAGGGTCCCCATGCGAACTCGCATCCAATTTGCTAACAACAAGTCGCGGTCCCGCACATTCATTGATATCGAAAGCGGGGATCGAGCGGGGCTAAGGTATCACGCATCCCAAGCCTTGACAGGGTTGAGGTGCGATATCGCCATGGCGCGGATCGTAATGGATGCGCGCCAGGTGCTAGATTCGTTCCATGTGTTTTGCGAAGGACGCAAGGCACCATCAAGCGAGGAAATGGAGCGCGTATGGATGCGCCTCCACCAAGCCATGCACCGCCCATCGGCGGTGGAAACGAAAGGAGCAACACTATGAGAAAGTGGTCGATTGGTATCGGAGTTTTTTGCGCGGCGGCCCTGTTGGCCCCAGGCATCACTCCAGCGCACGCGTTGGACTCTGAATTGCTGGAAGAATTCGAGAGCGCCTTTGTCCAGTTGGGCCAAGAGGTACGGCCCAGTGTAGTGAACATCGAGGCCGACCGCGAACTTGAAGCACCTGGCGGCGGCATGCCCGATGGCATGCCGGATGGTATGCCGGACATGGAGATGTTCGAAGACCTGTTCCGGTTCTTCGGCGTTCCCCGGGATGAAATGGGGCCTGGTCCACAGGGGCCTGGTCCACAACAGGAACCCCAACCCCCCCGGGTGCCCGCCACGGGCTCCGGCTTCATCTACGATGAAGAAGGCCATATCATCACCAATAACCATGTGATCCGCAACGCCGAAAGCATCACCGTGCGCTTGAACAACGGAAACGAGTACGACGCCACGGTGGTGGGCGGCGACCCGGACACGGATGTGGCCGTGATCAAGATCGACGCACCGGAGGAAGAACTGTCGCCGGTCACGCTTGGCGACTCCGAAACCCTTGAGGTGGGACAGTTCGCGGTTGCCGTGGGAAGCCCGCAAGGCCTGGAAGGGTCGGTTTCCTTCGGCCACATAAGCGCGTTGGGCCGCGACGAATTGATGCTGCCCGACCCAGACTTGCGCTTTCAAAACTTCATCCAGACCGACGCGGCCATCAACTTGGGCAATAGCGGAGGCCCCCTTGTGAATATCCACGGCGAGGTCATCGGCATCAATACCGCCATTGTCTTCGGCGCGGAGAACATAGGCTTCGCCATTCCCATCAATCTAGCCCGCAACGTGATCCCTGAACTGATCGAGGAAGGATTCGTCACACGCGGCTATCTTGGGGTCGAGATCACCGATGCCGGCGACCTGGCGTCCGGTTTGGACTTGCCCGACGAACGTGGAGCCTTTGTGGAACGCGTGCGCGAAGACACGCCAGCGGCTCGCGCGGGTCTTCAAACCTACGACGTCATCCGCAGTGTCGATGGGGAATCGATTCAAGACGCGACCGACTTGGTTCGCACCATCTCGGCCCTGCCGCCCGATGAAACGGTGACCCTCGAGGTCTGGCGCGACGAGGAACTCATTGAGGTCGACGTGGAGCTTGAAGTCTATGAGAGACCCGATGAAGTCGCCGAGGCCTCGCCCGAAGAGGACCACGTAGGCCTTCAGGTGGAAGACATCCCGCCGGAGCTTGCCGAACGCCTTGCGCCAGAGTTTGAGCTGGAGGAGGGCGTGGTCGTAAGCAGCGTCGATCCCGACAGCCCCGCTTATGACGCGGGCATCCGGAGAGGCGATATCATCCTGGAAATCGCCCGGCAGCCGGTCAACAACTCCGGCGATTACGACCAACTGATAAGTGAGCACGCCCAGCCGGGCTCGTCGACGCTTGTCCGTATTCTCCGCGGCGGGCAACAGACTGCCGTGCTGAGTCTGAGCATCCCCGAGCAATAAGCGCTCGCACATACATCCTGAACTCGCCCTGGAGTCCGCGGCTAACGGGCTCCAGGGCGAGCTGTATGATGGGGGTGCGTCACCGTCGTTCGAATGACGTTTACGGCGGCGGCGGCTCCGCCGTCATGCTTTCGAGCACTTCCCAAAGGGGGCCCTTGCCCTCGCCGCTCATGCAAGAAAAGGGAATGATGAGGGCGGAGTCATCCAGAGCAAGATTCTTGCGCAAGCGGTTCTCCAGGGTGGCCCGGTCTTTCTGTTTAAGCTTGTCCACTTTCGTGGCCACGAGCACGACGGGGCGGGCGAACGCGTCGAGCATGTCAAGCAGCTCGTGATCGCGCTGGGTAGGTTCGTGGCGGGCATCCAAGAGATGGACCACGAGCCGCAGGGACTTCCGTTCACGCAGATAGGTAGTGATCGCCTTGCCCCAGTTGGCCTGGAGCGCCTTGGGGGCCTTGGCATAACCGTAGCCGGGCAAATCGACGAGATACAGTTCCCCGTTTACATCGAAGAAATTGAGGGTCCGGGTCTTTCCGGGCGTCTTGCTGGTTTTGGCGAGCCCCCGCCTGTTCAGCAGCGTATTCAACAACGAGGATTTGCCCACGTTGGAGCGCCCGGCGAAGGCGAATTCCGGCCGCCCTTCCGGTGGACAATCGCTCAAGTTCAACACACTTTTCACAAACCCGCATGACCGGATCTTCATGACGCCTCGACCTCGCCGGCCTCCGGAAAGGCTTCAGCCAGCACCTCAGCCATGTCATCGGCCAAGAGGAACTCCAGTTCTTCCTTTACTTCGGCCGGAATCTCTCGGAGGTCTTTCTCATTTTCCAAGGGCAACATGACTGTCTTGATGCCCGCGCGGTGAGCCGCCAACACCTTCTCCTTGACTCCTCCCACGGGCAAGACCCGGCCGCGCAACGTGATTTCCCCGGTCATGGCCAAGCCCTTGCGGACAGGCCGGCGGCGCAGGGCCGACAGCATGGAGACAGCTAGTGGGACGCCCGCGCTAGGCCCATCCTTGGGTATGGCGCCTTCGGGCACATGCACGTGCAAATCGGTTTCGGCATGAAAGTTCGGGGACAGCTCCAGCGTCTCCCGCCGGGTACGCAGATAGCTGTACGCGGCTTCCGCTGATTCCTTCATGACGTCGCCGAGATGGCCCGTGACCGTCAACTTCCCCTTGCCTTCCATCACCCCCGTTTCCAGGTGGAGGATGTCGCCGCCGGCAGCGGTCCACGCCAAGCCGACCGCAACGCCCGGCCGCGGTTCGGGATCGGTCCGCTGCTCGGTGTATTCCTCCGGCCCCAACAGGCTCACGATACGCTCCGCCGTCATGCCGGGGCTATTGCGCATGGCCTTGGCGTGGGTAATGCCCTTCGCCTTGGCTTCGCCGACCACCTCTTGCGCCACCTTCCGGCACACTTGGGCGATGCGGCGGTCGAGTTCTCGTACGCCTGCCTCGCGGGTATACCGGTTAATGAGCACCTTCAACGCCTCGCCCGTCATTTGGAGCTGGTCCGCTTTAAGGCCCATTTCCTTGAGTTGCCGCGGCACAAGAAAGAACTGCGCTATGCGCTCTTTTTCGTGGCTGCTGTACCCGGGCAGACGCACTACTTCAAGGCGGTCATGCAAAGCGGGCGGGATATTGAACTCGTCGTTGGCCGTTGTGATGAAGAAGACTTCGTGCAAATCGAAATCGACCTCAAGGTAATGGTCGCTGAAGCTCTGGTTCTGTTCCGGATCCAACACTTCCAGCAACGCCGAGGAAGGATCGCCCCGGAAATCGGCCGTCAGCTTGTCGATTTCATCCAACATGAACACCGGGTTCTTCACGCCAACCCGTTTCATGCTCTGAACGATCCGGCCCGGCAAGGCGCCCACATACGTCCGGCGATGCCCCCGAATCTCCGCTTCGTCCCGGACTCCGCCCAACGACACCCGGACAAAACGGCGGTTCATGGTCCGGGCGACGGACTGGCCCAGCGAGGTTTTGCCCACGCCTGGCGGTCCCACCAAGCACAGGATGGGACCCCGTTTGCTCTTGCTGAGTTTGCGCACCGCGAGGAATTCAAGGATACGCTCTTTCACCTTTTCCAAACCGTAGTGGTCTTCGTCCAGAACGCGTTGCGCCCGTTCGAGATCAATGCTGTCCTTGGTTCGTTTCTTCCAAGGCACTTCGGTAAGCCATTCCAAATAGTTCCGGGTAAGCGTGCTTTCGGGACTCATGGAAGGCATCCGCTCGTACCGGTTAAGTTCGCGCAAGGCCTTGGCTTCGACGTCTGAGGGCATACCGGCTTCCACAATAAGATTATGCAGTTCGGCAAACTCGCTACTCTCGTCGCCTTGTCCTAGCTCCTGTTGAATGGCCCGCAGTTGTTCATGCAAGTAATGGTCTCGCTGACTGCGCTCCATTTGTTCGCGAACCCGATCCCGCACTTTCTGCTCAATCTCTTGCAGCTCGAGTTCGCGCATAAGATAAGAAGACACCTGCTCAAGGCGCTCACCGGGCTCCGCGATATCCAACAGGGCCTGCCGTTCACGCGGGTTGAGCGGAAGATGCGCGGGAAGCATGTCGGCAATATCGCGGGGATCATCCAGATTCTGAAGCGAAGCCACGACTTCTGGCGCGACGCGTTGCGTAACCCGCGCGTATTCCATTAGGTTTTCCAAGGCGAGCTGGACCTGAGCCCGTACGTGTTTGTCGTCGGCAGGCACAGCCGGCGTGTCCTCGACATGCACATAGGCCATGGAAAGCCCCTGAAGCTTCTCAACCTGATGCAACGCCGCCCGGCCCAATCCTTCGACCACGACCTTCACCGCGCCGTCGGGCATCCGGTGCGTTTGCAGAATCCCCGCGGTAACGCCGCAGGCGCTGAGTTCCTCAGCCCCGGGATCCGGCGTCTCGGCCTCCAGCTGCCGGCACAAAAACAGGGGACGCTCCGAACTCAGGCTTTCTTCTACCGCTTCGATGCTGCGCGGACGGCCCACGATGAGGGGAACCACCATGCGCGGGAAGATCACCATGTCCTTAAGCGGCAACAGAGGCAGGGCTTCCAGTTCGGGATGGGGATGTTGCTTTTTCTTTCTTGCCAACGCGATAGTCTCCGTAAGACGCGTCACGGTATTTATGAACAGGATTTACATGATTAACAAGATGATTTTACGGTAGCTAAATGGCGCCTAGGCCACCCCAAAACAAATGGGATACAAAGTGTTCCATTACTTTTCGGCACACAATCACATCCATGTCCAGTAAACACCTAACAATGAATATGAAACACTCTGTTTTTGAGTCTTGGCTATACTGAACAAGAAGTCTTAAAACGCTTCATAATCTTGTTACTCATGTAAATCCTGTCTATTCAACCCATCAGTAAAAAGCGATGCGGGGAAGCGGGCGGGATACATTGGGTTTGTGAAAACCGCGCCGGAAAAGCATCTGCCTTTCCGGCGCGGTCGAAGAAACGCTCAACAGTCGCTCGGCTAGTTTTCCGGCCTTAAGCGGAGGCCGTCTTGTTCGTACTCTCGTTGGAGTCCTGGGCCTGTTCGTACTCGTGCTCGTAGACCAGAATCGGATCTTCATTCTCCCGAATGACGCCCTCGGTAATGATACACTCCCGCACATCATGGCGCGCGGGAATGTCGTACATGATATTGAGCATGAACTGCTCCATGATCGCCCGCAGCCCCCGGGCGCCCGTGTCTTTATCAATGGCGAGTTCGGCTATGGCTTCAATGGCCTCGTCCTTGAACGAAAGCTTCACGTTCTCGATGGCGAACAGCTTCTCGAATTGCCGGAGAAGGGCGTTCTTGGGCTCCGTGAGAATACGGACCAATTCGTCCTTGCCCAACTCATGCAGGGTGGCCACCACGGGAAGACGGCCAGAGAACTCGGGAATCATCCCGTATTTTATGAGGTCTTCCGGCTCCACCAATTCGAGGAGTTGGCCAATGTTCCGATAATGGCGGGACTGCACATCCGCATTGAACCCGATCACCGTCTTCCGCGTGCGTTGCTCAACGATGCGCTCAAGACCGTTGAACGCGCCGCCGCAAATGAACAGAATATCCTTGGTGTCGACCTGGACGCATTCTTGTTGAGGATGCTTGCGGCCGCCCTGAGGGGGAACACTGGCCACGGTGCCTTCCAGAAGTTTCAGCAGGGCCTGCTGCACGCCCTCGCCCGACACGTCACGCGTGATGGAGGGGCTGTCGCCTTTACGGGCGACCTTGTCGATCTCGTCAATGTACACGATGCCCATCTCGGCCCGGCTGGCGTCATGGTCGGAAGCCTGAAGCAGCTTCAGGATGACATTCTCCACATCATCTCCCACGTAACCGGCCTCGGTCAGCGTGGTGGCGTCGACAACGGCAAAAGGCACATCCAGGAGTTTGGCCAGGCACTGAGCCATCAACGTCTTGCCGCATCCCGTCGGGCCGACAAGCAACACGTTGGACTTCTGCAGCTCCACGCCTTCGATCTCACCACCGGCGGAAATGCGCTTGTAGTGGTTATGCACGCCCACGGACAGAACCCGTTTGGCTCTCTCTTGGCCAACGACATAGTCATCAAGGAATTCCTTGATCTCGTAGGGCCGGGGAACCTTCATGTCATGCTTCGCGCCTTTGCGGGCGCGATCCTCGGCGACAATCTCGCCGCAGAGGCTCACACATTCGTCGCAAATGTTGACGTCCGGCCCGGCGATGAGTTTATTGACTTCATCGTGGCGCTTGCCACAAAACGAGCAAGTGGGGACATCTCCGCGCGTGCGGTGAGAAGCCATACAAACCTCCCTTTTAACGGTTCCAAAAGCACCTAGTGTAACAATCTAAGCGGTAATGTGTCAACTGTTTCCCTTACCCCCGCCGTCCCGGACTAAACGGCGCCCGTATACTGCCATGCCGCCTCCACCCGCTGCAACCCATTCCTCCCGGAACGCTTACCCCATTTTAACACATCCATGGCCCTTTAGCCCGCCCGTCGCATTCGCGTCATCTTTCTTGCAATACGGGTTGAGCGGCTTGCAGACGTCGAGAAGAGGTCCGCCTTCTTGCCTTAAGCGATTACAATATCGAGTAATTCGAGCACTGTCCAGTAATTCTCAGCAAGATTCATCCTCGACCAAGGGACTTCCGTAAGTCGCTGAGGTTCACTCCATTCCCGCCGCCGCGGCGTGGACTTCCTCCACGACGGTTTGGATGTGTTCAAATGGGGTATCCCGCAACAACCCGTGATTCAAGTTCACGATGTGCCCCTCGCGCTCACCCGCCGCCACGCATTCTCGCACGGCTTGCCGGATGCGCGCTGGGGGACCCTCCGCCACCAATTGGTTGTCGAGATTGCCTTGCAGCACGCACCCGGGGCCCAAGGCCGCGCGGGCTTCCCCCAGGTCAATCGAACTGGGCAAGCTCACCACATCCGCGCCCGCCTCCGCGTAGTCCGCGAGGTAGGGCCAGTCCCGGGCAAAGATAATCGTTGGAACACGGCCGCTGAAAGCGTCTAAAATACGGCGCTGGTAGGGTAAGGCGAATTCCCAATACTCGCGGCGGTTCAGCAGCAATGCAGCCGATTCAAAAAGTTGCAGCGCCGCCACCCCGGCCTGCCGCTGAAGCTCCAAATAATGCGTGGTCAAGGTGGTAAGCTTGTCCAGCAGCCGGTGAAGCGCTTGGGGATTCTCTTCCATGAGCGCCCGCAGGGCCGGGGCCTCGGCCTTGAAACTCTTGCCCTCCGCAAGAAACGCCGCCAGGGTAAACGGGGCGCCAGCAAACCCGAGCACCGGCAAGGCGCCTTCGAGTTCTTCCCGCAGCAATTCGATGGCGCGCGGAATAAACGGCAGCTCCTCCATCACGTCGTACGTGTGCAACGCGGCCAACTCGGCGGCCGAACGCGGAGGCTTGTCCAACACCGGCCCGGGCGCAAAACGAAAGGGCGCGCCCATGGGGGTTAAAGGGGTCAAGATGTCCTGAAACATGATGATGGCGTCCACACCCAAGCGGCGGGGAAGCAGAGAAATGCGCGCCGCCATCTCGGGATGACGGAAAAGCGAATCGAGCCTCATACCACTTTCGGCCTTCAACCGGTTATACTCGGGGTCGGTTCGCCCCGCTTGGCGCATGAACCAAACGGGAGGACGCGCCGTGCGTTGGCCGTGCAAGGCTCGGGTAAATAGGGAATCCGCAGTAGAGGTCATGGCGATTGCGTCTCGCTGTGGGAAACAGGTAAGGCGGGCGCGAGCGGCCCGGCCCCAAAAAACAAATCAGGGACTATTATGACGGATCGTAAACGAAATGTGAAGAAAAGCCGCGCCCTCTATCCGGCGGGGCGCCGTGATGGGCGATTGGCCCTCAAAATGATTGTAGGGATGGGCGTGCTCGCCTTCGTTTTCTTATGGCTGACGTCCAAGACCTTGGAACAGACCACGGTCGAGTCCACTGGGCCTGAGGAGGCCGCCTCAATGCCGGCCGCGGGAAACGAGCAAAACGGTTGCTCCACTGTGGAGCGGAAACTCTCCCCGTTTGATGGCGAGCGGGCCATGCGCGACCTCGAGCACGTGGTCAGCTACGGCCCCCGTCCCCCAGGGTCGGAACCGCTTGCGGAATTGCGCAAGTGGCTGCGGAGTGAACTCGAGGAGGCCGGCGCCGCCGTCCGCGAACAGGATTTCTGGGCGGAGACCCCCATTGGCCGCCGGTACATGGCCAATGTCGTGGGCGTTATCGAAGGGACCGAGCCCGGCATAATCGTGCTGGGAAATCATTACGACACCAAGTACTTCGAAGACATCAGGTTTGTCGGAGCCAACGACGCGGGTTCAACGACTGCTTGGATGCTCGAAATGGCCCGCGCTCTTGGTCCGCAACGGGAGGGCCGCACCATTTGGCTGTGTTTTTTTGACGGCGAAGAGGCGTTCGTGGAATGGAGCGAGGACGACAGTCTCTACGGCAGCCGGGCGTTCGTGGGCGAGTTACAGGAGACGGGAGAAATTGACGACATTGAGGTCATGATCAACGTCGATATGATCGGCGATCGCGTCCTCACCATCCGGCGCGACGCCGGCGCCCCCGCATGGCTCAACGATATAATCTGGGACACGGCCCACGAGTTGGGATACAGCGAGTACTTCCTTGAAGAAAGCCATATGATCCTGGATGACCATATCCCCTTTCGCCGGGTGGGCATACCAGCCATGGTAATTATCGATTTCATGTATGGCGGCACGCCGCAAACCCACCAGCAGTACTGGCACACCGAGGAAGACTCGTTGGACAAGGTGAGCGCAAACAGCTTGCAGGTGGTGGGTGATGTTATCTATCATGCTTTACCCGATCTTGAGGATCGCTTGGACGAAATAGCCGAGCCATGACCTCCCAACTTGATCACAGCCTCTCTTGGTTCCCCAATGTGCCGCCCGAGGACATGCGGCGGATCGGGGACGCATTGTACCGCGTCCATTATTTCATGGCCCACCTCACCGATCTGGAAACGCTGCTGGAACGCATCATGAGCGAAGGCAAGGAGGTGGCCCGGGCCGAGGCGTGTTCGCTCATGCTCTATGACCCCAAAAGCGAAGAGCTGTACTTTGAAGTCGCCATGGGGGAGACGGGCGATCAGCAGGCGCTGAAGCAACAGTTCCGGCTCAAGCTGGACGAGGGCATCGCGGGCGCGGCGGCGAGGACCCGCAGCGCGATCAATGTGCCCGACGTGGAGCGCGACCCCCGGTTCTGCCGCGCGCCGGACAATACCATCCAGTTCACGACCCGCTCGCTCGTCGCCGTTCCCCTGGTGGATCGGGACACGCTCATCGGGGTCATTGAGGTCATAAACAAACGGGACGGCGGCTCGTTTTCCGAGAGCGACCTCCACGTCATGGAAATCTTTTCCTCGGTCGCGGCCACGGCCATCGCCAACGCGCGCTTGATTGAAGAGAACATGCGGGCCGAACGGCTGGCCGCCATAGGCGAAGCCGTGGCCGGGCTCTCGCATTACACGAAAAACCTCGTAAACGGTCTGACCACCAGCGTCGAGCTGATGGAGCAAAGCCTAGAACAAGAGCAGTACGAGGTTCTAAAGCGGGGATGGACTATCCTCAAGCGCAGCACGCGCAAGATCGCGCACGTGGTCGAGGATATGCTGGCTTTCTCAAAACCGCGCGAGCCGGAATTCAACCCCGTGCGTCTCGAACGCTTGATGGAAGAGGTCACGGACACGTTCTGGGCGTTGACAAACGCGAAGCCCATCGAGCTGCGCCTGGACCTGGACGGCGTCACGGCCCCCGTCCATGGCGATCACCAGGCCCTTTACCGGGCGCTGCTCAATCTGGTGATCAACGCGGCCGATGCGGTTCCCAAGGACAATGGCGCCGTCAGGCTCCACGCCTGGACCCGGCCCGACGGCGGGACCACGCTGGCGGTGGACGACAATGGGCCGGGCGTGCCCCCTGAACTCCGGCAAAAGGTTCTCGAACCCTTTTTCTCTACAAAAGGCTCGAATGGCACCGGCCTGGGATTGGCGGTAACGCACAAGATTGTTTTGGAACACGAGGGGAAACTCGCCGTGGAGACCAACGCGGAGAGCGGCGCGCGATTCCGTATCGATCTGCCGCCTCCGCCGGCGAATGAAACGGCTTAGAAGGAGCATGAGGCATGGCGTGGCGCATTGAATCGCTCGGGTGGGGCTTCTACGCGATCGTATTGGTGATTCTCTACGGACCGGTGCTTTACTTGATTTCCCAAGTGACGCGCGAAGACACCGCCATTGTGGTCCGTTTGGGCATGGCCTTTGTCGCCGCCATGTTCGCGGCCGCCATCATCGCGTGGGCGGCCAACGCCATCCTGCAAACAGTGCTAAACAAACGCCGGGCAGCGGCGCAAAGCCAAAGCAAGAACAAGAGCAAAAACAAGGGTAAGAAGAAGAAACCGTAGAGGCGGGCGGCTTAGGGTGTGGCGAACACGCCCCAATGCCCTGAGGAGGAGCCATGACCGGGATTCCGGAGCTGACCCGGTACGTCGAGGCGCATCCCGGCGAGACCGAGCAACGTTGGCGGCTGGTGAAAAAGCTGTACCACGCCTGTGAGTACGATGAGGCCTTGGAGCACCTTCTGGTTATCAAACGCGAATGGCCCACCAAGCTCAACGTACTGCGTTATCTAGCGGCCGCCTATTACCGCCTGGGCCGGTATGAGGAAGCCATCGAGGTGCTTGAGCACGCGTTGAGCGAATGGCCGCATGTCATGGTGCTTTACGAGCAACTCGCCCGCGTGTTTGAGATGGCGGGACGGCGGGAGGAGTCCCGCCTTGTGTGGGAAAAGATCCTCGCGGAAGACCCCTATCACCCGACGGCCCCTCAAGCCATCAAGCGGCTGCAAAAAGATAAACAGCAGACGCCGCCCCAACAGCGGGTAATTGATGACAGCGACAGTGGCATAGACATCCAAGAGGGGAACATTTGCCCGGCATGCGGCGCACACAATGGCGAAGAGCTGACGCGCTGTTGGAAGTGCAACTCCCTACTGCCCACGTTTAAGAACCCCACCCCCTCCCCAGCCACTAAAAAAGGTGAAGAGGCTGGAGAGCCTGAAGAAGCCGCCGCTCCCCCCTCCCCGTTCATGCGCATTTCCCTCACTGCGGCGGGTGTGGGCTTGACCTTGATTCTTGGCGTCTTGGCCGTCGCGATTACAACAAACAACTGGGAACGCGCGTTTCCTTATTCCGGAATCCCACCGATTCCGCTCACGGTTTATGGGGTTCTCGCGGACAATCTAGCCATACTCCGTGTGCTTGGGGGTATAGTGCTCTTGGCGGCGTGGCCAGCCTCCCTATATATCGCGGGAGTTCTCATGACGCTGACGCCCCGCGCCGGTTCGGCGTATCTGTTCGCCGGGCTATCACTGGCGTTTGCGGCGTATTCGGCGACTTGGCTGCCGGTGGAACATTTGCTTTACGCGCCTCTCGCCTTGGGGCTTCTGGCCTTTCTTGCGTGTCTGGCCATATTCCGGGGACCATTTGTTCGCATCCTTGGCGCCTGGGCGGCGCAAATGATTCTGGTGACCGGCGCCGCTCTCGTCCTCGTGGTGTCCACCGAGGGCGTAAAGCCCCTCGTGGAATTGCCCGTGATTTCCGCGTACGCCGCCCGGCATGACAATCAACAGACCCCGGGCGTGTATGAAGTCAATCCCTCTCTGGCGCCCTTGCAAATGGGTATCGTCTGGCAATCCACTGGCTCGGAGTGGCTTGACACGTGGGCGCATGAAGCGGTCATCGCCATCTCGCTTGAGGAACCCCTCGAAGAGCCTCTGCGCGTCGTGGTCCGCAAGGACGAGCAGGTCGTTGAGCACATCGAACTCACAGAGGGTCAAATCGCCATACCCGTCCGAGCGGAACCCAGCGCGGAACACCGGCTGAGCGTCACGGGACCGCTCGACGTGAGAATTCAGCCGCGGATCTACGCGGTGCTCCGGCCTCGATTCGTTCCCTGACGCCCCGCGCCTTCTCCGTGATCCTCTCCCACTCCCCGGGATCGAGCCATTGCAAGGCCTCCTCCCTAAGCGCGGGCCATTCCGCCTGGGACCGCGCCGCAAGCGCAAGAAACCACGCGGCCCCCTCGCCGGGAATCCGGAACCGCGCCTCGTCCGCATGCGTTCGCATAGTCTGCTCGTCCGAGAGGCGGGAAGCGACAGCGGCGAGCATCATGTGCAGCGAGCCCGTATCCCGGTATTGGAGCGCCTGTTCCAAGACTTCCCGCGCTTCTTCCTTGCGGCCTTCCCGGGCAAGGGCGTAGCCATAGCGTTCAAGGGCGCGCGGGTTGGGCCAGAAATGCTCCGCCGCCCGGCGGTAGTCATCAAGCCCGCTCTCGCCTTCCAACGCTTGGTTTTCCGCCATCCGCAGCCAATGGCTTGGCGGCAACACGGCCGCGCAATAGAAAAAGGCGGCGCCCAACGTCCCAGCGAAGACGGCCGCGGCGGTCACAGTACAAAGCCGGCGAGACGCCGGCGGCGCGTTGCGCGTCGTATGGGCGTTTGGCATGTGGATGGGATGGGTTTTGCCTCCTCTTCTTTCAGCCAGCACCAGCGTTGCGAGCACCACCCCCGCGGCGGCGTGAGGCGCGCTGGCCAACGGGAAGTTGAAGCACGCGAACACGGCCAGGGTAGCAAGCCCGCCGAGCGTGATCCCCCTCACGCCCCGCAGCCGCCACGCCATCCAGCCGAGGAAGAGCATCCCGATCACCCCCGCCGTAGCGAGCAGTTGAAGCGGATCGCTGTGCGCGTAAACGGTGTGCAATTCGTTGTGGTAATGGGCTTCTCCGCCGGGAGCGTGCAAGGCGGCGCCTTGGAAATGGGGTGACCAATACGGGAAATTGCCCAGCCCCACGCCGACAAGCGGGGCGCTCAAGAACATGCGCCACGCCCCCTCCCAGAACCACAGCCGCGCACGGCCTCCCACGTCTTCTGCCCCAAATGGATCCGTGAGCCTCTCGCTCAGCGTTTCAGGCCCCGCCGCCGCCACGGCCGCGATGACCGCCACGGCCCCCACGCCCGCCAATATCGCCGCGCGCCGGGGCGATCGCCGCATGGGACCAATGGCCCACAGCAGACCAACGGCCGCGGCGAGCCAGGCCGTCCGGCTTTCGGACAAGAGCAGCGCCACCCCCAGCGCCGCCGCGCCCGCCGCCCAGTACAAAAAGAGGCGCGTTGCGTCCAAGGCCTTGTAGACCGCCAGTACAAACCCCAACGCCACGAAACCGCCGAGCAGATTCTGGTTGCCAAACACGGAGTACATGGGTTGGGTGTAGCCGGGTTGAGGGGGGAAGAGCCGGTCCAGCCAGCCCGCGAACTGGCCCAAAGCCAGAAGCGCCACCACCACGGCGGCGACAATCAACGCCCCGAGGAAGCGTTGGCGCCATTGAGCCTCGAAGGCCAAATCCCACATCACCGGCGCCAGCGCCAACAAGGCGGCGAGCCGCACAATCTCGAGGACGGTATCCGTGGGCACGCGGGCTTGTCCCAGTGCGGCGTGAGCAAACAGGCTGAACAGCAGAAACAGCCACAGCGGCGTGAAAGCCCGGAGCCCTTGCACGGCGCCCGCGGCGGCGGCCGGCGCGCGCCAGGTCTCGGCCAGCAAGACGCCCGCCGCCATCGCGAGCCCCGTCATAAAGACGGCGTCCTTGGCGTGAAGGAAAGAACTCAAGGGAAAGGCATACGCCACGGCGCACGCCACGAGAACGGCGCAAACGAGCCAGCCGCGCACCGCCCGCCACAGAGAGGAGGTAGCGCGTGGCGGCAGGGCGTCTCCGTCCGAAGGAAGAGATGGGGACATGGTTTCCCCCGTGGACGATTCGTCGAAATGCGTCATGGGTGGTTGGGGCATATCCCGGTTAAGGTGGCGCGGCCTCGCTTGTAACACCCAGCGCGCAAGCTGCTACGAATTGAATCCCTACGCCTTTGTCCATTCCTGACTGTAGGAGGCGGTAACCGTGCTGCTAAGCCCGCCGCGAGGGGTGCATTCGATGACGACCTTCATCGAACGGGGTTGAACGGCGGCCACGAGGTCTTCCAGCATGCGATTGACCAAGTGCTCGTACCAAATGCCAACGTCCCGGTAGGACAGTAGATAGTATTTCAACGACCGCAGTTCGATGCAATGGCGGTTGGGCGCGTAGGTGATGGTCACCCGGGCGAAATCGGGCAGTCCCGAGAAGGGACATACCGAGGTGAATTCCTCGGTGGTGGTGACGATTTCAAGCGCAGCCCCCATCGGTTTATCGGCATATTCGTACGGGAAACATTCGAGACAATCGGAGTCGATCGCCTCGGGGCCCTTAAAGGGGAGGGTTTTGTCATGAGCTTCGAAGTCCTGCTTTTCCGGCACGCCTTTATTCTCCACGATACACGCACCCTGCTGTACAGGTTTCTTGAATAGCCACCACCGTGGGCTGGGTTCCCCCTGTTCGCAAACAGTCCCAAATCCAGCGGCTCAGGTGTTCGGAGGTCGGGTTCTCCAGCCCGTCAATCTCGTTGAGATCGGTGTGGTCAAGTTGAGCATAAATATCCCGGAGCCGTTCTTCCAACGCGTCCAACTTTTCCGCCCCCACCTCGATGCGGTAACTGTGCCCATGCAATCGGCGGCATTGATGCCCTTGTGGGACAAAGGGCAGATGATGCGCCGCCTCGATGCCAAAACCGATGCGGTCGGGCAGTTCCAAGCCATCATCCGCGGGCAACCATACCGGTTTGAACGCGCAATCGCCCACTATGCGCACGCGCACGTCGTGGAATGGCTGGAAATCCCGGGGAATGCGCGCGCGAATCCAGTGGCGAACCGCTTCGAGATGGGTGTCCTCCATACCCTCGACGTGATTCAGGCAGGTGTGATCCAGTTGCTCCTGAATCGGCCGGAAACATTCCTTGATATCCGCATAGTCCATGAGCCACCCGCGCGCGGGATCCAATTCCCCCGCGCTCACCACGTCCAACCGGTAGCTGTGTCCATGCATGCGGCCTTGGGACCCGCCCGCGCGCGGGTTCTCATGCGCGGCCTCCGCATGGAACGTTTTGATCAGCTCGACCTTCACTACACTCCCTTTGTATCCGGGGACCACACTACTTTGTGCAATGGTATGTGCAGCCGGACCTCAAGCCCATCTTCCAGGATCCACTCCGCGAGTTGTTTGGGCTCCAGCCTGTCCCACACCGGGGAAAACAGCACCGCACGCGTCCGAGAAGCAAGCCCATATTCGCGGGTCACATCCCGGCTCCATTCGTAGTCGGCGCGATCAGCGAGGACGAACTTCACCTCGTCCCGCGCCGAGAGCCGGTTAATGTTGGACCAGTCATTCCGGCCGTGCTCGCCGCTGCCGGGGCACTTCAAATCCATGATCTTGATTGTTTCTTCCGGAAGCATGGAGATGGGAAGCGTCCCGCTGGTTTCGCACAAGACGGTGTAACCCTCGGCGTGCAACCGCCGCGCCAACGCGCCGCAATTCTTCTGAAGCAGGGGTTCGCCTCCCGTAATTTCGACGAGGTTCCCCCCGAGTTCCCGGCAGCGCGTCAGAATATCTTGTACGTCCGTCTGAACGCCGCCCTGGAATGCGTACGTGGTGTCGCACCACACGCACCGGAGATGGCAGCCGGTGAGCCGCACGAAGATACAGGGCAAGCCCGCCCAAGTAGACTCGCCCTGGATGCTCTTGTAAATCTCGGTGACCGCCAGGGTTTCCCGGCGGGTTCCCGAGCCGCGGGTTTCCTCGATAAAGGCTTGGGGCGTCATCACGCCGGAGTCAGTTGCCGGACGTTTCCAGCCGGGCCTGCTCCGTTTCCTCCTGTTCCTTCATAACTTCGTCCATGGCTTCGTACAGGGGCGCCAACCCTTCTTCCACGCCGTACTCCAAGTCGATGTAGCGAATCACGCCTTGTTTATCAACCAGGAACACCGACCGGCTAGCAAACTCATTGCCTTCTTCGCCGCGCCGGGGCACGCCATAGGCATCGACGATGGCGCCTTCCTCGTCCCCTACCACATAAAACGGCAGTTCGTATTCCTCGCGAAACCGGTCGCTTTCTTCCTGTTCATCCATGCTGATGGCGATGACGTCCGTGTCCGCCGATACAAACAGCTCGAACTCGTCGCGATATCCGCAAAGTTGGGCCGTGCATCCTCCCGTGAACACACGGGGATAGAACGCCACGAGCAGGTTCTTCTCCCCCTTGAAGTCGCTGAGTTTCTCGGGCAACTCCAAGTCTTCCTCGCGAGCCTGTTCCAGTTCTTCCTCGGACCATTCCGGCAAGGCGAAGCCAGGCGCTTCGTCGCCCTTTTCCAACGTGACATCCTCTTCTTCGGCATCCTGGGCCCACACAGGCGTCAGACACACCGCGGCCAACAGCATAGCCGAAATAAAACGCGCATGGATCTTCATCGTTTGTTCTCCTTATGGCAACTGGGTTAAGGGAATAGGCAACAATCCGGGCGATTTGTTTGCTGAAACAAACACCGCCGCCCTTCTGTTCCCCTCCCGCCGTCCCGGGCGTCCATGCGCGGTCTGAATGCGCGGCCCCATCATAGCATACGGAGGCGGGCGGCGTCTTGACGCCATTGACGCCGTCGCCAGCGGGCGGATTCGCGTTGGCCTTTGGGGGGGAAAGAACATCCCCCTTACCCCTTTCAAAGGGCGAATATGGCGAATACTTTCCGCCCTTTTAGGGAGTGGGCCGAAGGGCGGGGGGATGCGCCCAGCCTGCACAGCGCCTGCCCGGTAATTGGGAAAAGGGCCGTTGGTTTGACAATCGCCTGCCTATGTTCCTACAATTCGGATGGCTTGCGGAGAGGTGTCAGAGTGGCCGATTGAGCACGCTTGGAAAGCGTGTGTACGCCCACAAGCGTACCGTGGGTTCGAATCCCACCCTCTCCGCCATTTCTTCTATTCCTTTCCTGCTCTATTCCCCGGTGGTGACGCCCGTCCCGGCGCCGGTAGCTTCCAGCAGCAGTCCCACGAAATGGCACGCCAGACCAAACGTGAGGAGCAGCGCGTACACGGCCAGACAGGCTTGGGCTAGTTTCCTAAGCGTGTAGTCCCAGCCTTCGGCGACGGGCATGGCGCTCATGGCCCCCAAGGGAAGGGCGAATACAAGGGTCCAAAACACGATGGTCCCATTTCGCTCGGCAAACCAGCCCCAGGCGGCGTCAACAGTGATTCCATGCCCGGCGGCCAGCCCCGCGACCGCGCCCATCGCCCACAGCGCCATTTCACCAACGGCGAACATGACAATCCCTAACGCCAGCATTCCCGCCATGCGCCGCACGACAGGAAGCACATCAAGGGGCGGCAACACCCCGGAGCGGTCGCGCAGATAGAAGAACAGGTATAATCCCACGTAAACCCAAAGGAGGAATCCCAAGGTCGCCACGCCCACGACGGCGGCGATGATGCGGACAATGGCGGATTCTATCCGGAGGTAGCGGGCAAGCCCCGAGCAAACGCCAAGCCAAACGCGGCCCTCGAGTTCGAGGAAATCGCCGCGCGCCGCTCGGGGTTCATTTTGCGGCGGGGAAGTGTCTTGCGGAGAGGCGCTGGGCTCCAATGCCTCCACATCCCCCACCTCCCGCGCCTCCTGGTTAGCAGCGGAAGAGACAAAGCCGGGCAGCGCGCAGTTGTTTAGAATCGCCTCAAGTTCGGTATCCTCGGGAGCGGCATCTGTATACTGTTGGAGCCGTTCGCGCAACTGCGCCTTCACATGGGCGAGCGCCCGGCGCCGTTGGGCGTCGGAGAGCCCTTCGGTTTGGGCGTGAACGTCCTGTAAGTACTTGGTTATGCGCCGCTCTTGGTTTGGCGTTAGCTTCATCGTGCTCCCCAATCAAGGCCTGCAAGTATAGCGCATAGGCTCCTCCTTAAAAAAGTGACATCGCAGCGGCTTGCAGAAGTCCCTTGGCCGCGGATAAATCTTGCGGAGAATTACTGGACGGTGCTTGAAATACTCGATATTGTGATCGGTTACGGCAAGAAGGCGGACCTCCTCTTGACTTCTGTAAGTCGCTCATCGGAAACTGTGTGAAAGGCGAAACGGCACGTGGCATTCGGCATGAACTCGCGCTCCAATGACATTGATCGTTCGGGATCCGCGCTGGCGGAAGAGATAATGACCTTTTTGCAGTCGGACGAGACGGCGCGGTGGATCGAACGGATGCGCCAAGCGGCGGCCATGCCGCTGAGCATTCACTACGTGACAGAAGAGGAAGAGCACGCGCTGGCCACGCGGGAACCCGGCTGCGCTGCCTGCCGCCATGTGACGGCGATGGCCGGCGGAGGAGCGGCCTGTAGGGGGTCGCGTCTGCCCGCCAGCCTCGCCGCCTCCCGGCGCAAGCGCTCGATCCCTTTTCAGTGTCACATGGGGTTTGCGTGTCTGTCCGCGCCCGTCTTGCCGGAAGCCGCGCCCAACGTGGTCCTCACCTTGGGTCCCTACTGTCCCGCTGAAGCGCCTGAAGGACTGGAAGCGGACGTGCGTAAACGGTTGGCCAACTTCACGGGAAGCGCCGAGCCCCGGCTGCCTTTTTCGCTGGATGACGTGCGCACGGCCCCGGCTGGGGCCATGGCGGCGCTGGCGGACTGGGCCACGGCCTCCTTCCAAGCGCTGTGGCGCGAACACAAGGCGCAAGAAACGGCTGAAACCGAGGCCCATGAACCCGGGCGCACGGCCCCGGACACCGCGCCCCCCTCGCGCCAAACCCGTTCCATGACGGACGTCATCCGCGAAGGCGGCCCCTTGGCGTTGGCGCTGGCGGCGGGGGACACGAAGCAAGCGCGCGCGCTCTTTCACGACGCCATCACGGAAACGGAGGGAGGCAAGAAAGTTCGCCTGCCAGTGCGGCGGGGCCGGGCGCTGAGTTTGGCCGGGGAACTGCTCGAGGGCGCCAGCCGGGCCGGCTTCGATGTGGAACGGGGTTGGGATCGCTTGACGGCGTGTTATGAAGCCATTCGGGCATCCCGGAACGACGCCGCGCTCGTCGACAGCCTCATGGAATTCTTCAAGGCGTTGCGCCCCCCCAAGAAACGCGCCACGCGAGGGGCGGACAAGGACCCCACGTACAAGGCGCTACACGATTATGTGACGCCCCGGCTGGCCGAGGGCGTCACGCTGGACGAGGCGGCGCGGGCCATCGGCCAGAATCCCACCGCCATCACCCACCGCCTTCAGCGAAAGTTCGGGCTCTCATTTAGCCAATATGTCGGACGCTTGCGGGTGCAGCGGGCGAAGGAACTCCTGCGGCGCACGAAACTCCCGGTGAACGAGGTGGCCAAGCGAGTGGGTGTGAACGATCCCAGCAATTTGGGCCGGCTGTTCCGTAAATTCGAGGGCGTGTCGCCACAGGAATACCGCCTGCGCCGACGCCGTTCCGAATCATAACCTGGGATTTGCCTTCGCCCGCCTGCTATTCTACGGGCACAACGCTTAACCCAATGGAGGCGCCCCATGACCACCCTCGACAAACTCCGCCAATGGTGGTGGCAGAAGACTTGTCCCACCGAATTTCTGTGCGACAACTGTAAGTATGACCATGGCAACGTCTGCAAGCGGCCCGAACGCCCCAACGCAACCAAGTGCCCCGATTACCGCCCATCAGGTAAGTAGGCGATAAGCCGCGCAATGCGCTCGCCGTCCCATGGGGTTCCCCACCGCTTTCGCGCTCAAGATCACTGGCGCCGTCCCCACTTCGTTTTCAGAAACGCACGGTGCGGAGGAATTCCTCGGCATTGACTTCTCCCCTCGCCACTTTGAGGCGGCAGCGGTCAGCCATGGTTTTTACCTGGGCTGCGTCGAATAGCTCTTCATGGGTGGCGTCCCGCGCGATGAGACGGCGGAGTTCTTGGTTCACGCCGAACATCTCGAAGACCCCCGTCCGGCCTTTGTGGCCGGTGTGGTAGCAGTTCTCGCATCCCGCCCCGCGATAGAGTTCCCGCGTATCCTCCGGCATGCCGAGCGACTGGAGGAGGGCGGAATCGGGCTGAAACGCCGTCTTGCAGTAAGGACAAACCTTGCGCACGAGGCGCTGGCCGGCCACGGCCGTGAGGGCGCTGGCGATCAGATAGGAGGGGACGCCCATGTTGCGCAGGGTCCCCACGGCCTCGACAGCGTCGTTGGTGTGCAGGGTGCTGAAAACAAGGTGGCCGGTCATGGCCGCGCGTATGGCGATGTGGGCGGTCTCCGCGTCCCGGATCTCCCCCACGAGAAGCACGTCGATGTCCTGGCGCAGGGCCGAGCGCAGCGTGCTGGCGAAGGTGCGGTTGATGTCGGGATCCACCTGCACCTGGTTGATGCCCGACAGCTGATACTCCACGGGATCCTCCAACGTGACGATGCTCTCGGTCATCACGTCCTTCTGGTTGAGCGCGGCGTAGAGCGTGGTGGTCTTGCCGCTGCCCGTGGGGCCGGTGACCAATATCATGCCGTAGGGCTGATCGATGGCGCGCCGGAGCTTGTCCTCATCCTCTGGCTCCAGCCCCAGGTCACGGATGCCCGCGAGGACGCTTGTCTGGTCAAGCAGCCGCAATACGATTCGTTCCCCGAGAAAGGTGGGCATCGTGGCCACCCGCACGTCGTATGCCGCCTCACCCACGTGAAGGCTCATATGGCCGTCCTGGGGATGGCGCGTCTCGGTGATATCGAGATCCGCCAGAATCTTGATGCGGGAGACCGTGGCCGCCTCGATATTCTTCGGGATACTCATGATATCGTGAAGAACGCCGTCAATGCGGTACCGCACCCGCGTTTCCGGGTCTTGGGGATCGAGGTGGATATCGGTCGCGCCGCTATTGGCCGCGCCCTCGATAATCGTGGAGACCAACTTCACCACGGGCGCCCCCGAGGCCTCTTGCGCAATACCCTCGAAACGGCGGCCTTCTCCTTTCCCCTCGTCGCCTGACGCGCCAGGGCCGGTCGCCTCATGCCTGTCTTTTCGCTTTAGGAAGCGCCCGCCCTTCTCCGAGTCAGCCTCCTTGCCAGACCGCTTGAATCCCAGCAGCGAGCGCCCCTTCTTTCCGCGATAGCGGGCGTGAATCTCGGCTCTCATGTCTTCGATATCGGTTAGGATGGGATGAATCCGCTTGCTCAACAGAACACCCACGTTGCGCAACGCGTCGCGCGTTTGGGGCGTATTCACCAAGACGGTGAGCTTGTCCCCTTCAAGCTGGACAGGAAGCATGTTGTTCTTTCGCGCCATGCTCTCCGGCACGGCCTCGAGCGCTTCGGACTCGCTCGGGGTTTTATCCGCCTCCGCGAATTCCATGCGGTACTGCTTGCTCAACGCCTTGGCGATCGTGCGGCGCGTCACCCATCCCCGATCCAGCAGGATGTTTCCCAGCAAACGGCCGTTGCGCCGTTGTTCCTCCAAGGCCTCCTCGAGTTGTTGCTGGGAGATGGCCTTCATGTCGACCAAGGTCCGGCCCAGTTGATCGTGCTCCTCCCGGATCGATTTCGGGTGGAACTCGTGATAAAGGATATCTTCAAGCACTTCAAACGTAATCTTGCCGCTATGAAGCAGTTGGCGATACCATGGAGTGCCGCTCTCTTCCTCTTTGGCGCGCGCGTCCTCCAGTTCTTGCTGTGTGATGATATCCTGCTTCACGAGGGCCTCACCCGGGATGTAGTCCCCGTAGCCAGGCCGTTTGCTTTCGTTCTTGTCCGCCATGCGCATTCGCTCCTGTACGTTTATTCAAGGGCATTCGGAGCAGATTATAGAGGCCACACCCTATTAATCAAAAATCCACCCGGAAAGGTTGCAGTTTCCACGGCGCAGACTTTTCACGAATTGCCGCCCGGGATCCGTTTGCCTTACGCAATAGCCCAAAATAGCCTTGAAATCCGGGCTTATCGAGCGTGTTTTTTGGGGAATCCGCCTTGGCGTGATTCGGTGGTTTGATTCGGCCGCTTCCCTTTTGCTACACTTCGTCCGCTGATGTGGACAAGTAGAATTAACCAATGGAGAGCGTAATGGCCAACATCAAGTCTGCCCGAAAACGTATTCGTGTCAATGAGCTGAGGCGGGAACGCAATATCAGCGTTAAGTCCCGCATGAAAACCCATATTCGGCGCGCCGAAGAGGCCATCCAGAAGAACGACCCGGCCGCCATTAGTGAAGAACTGCCCCGCGCCTTGTCGCACATCGATCGCGCGGCGTCCAAGGGCGTGATCCACCGGAATAACGCCTCCCGAAAAAAGGCTACTTTGCAACGGCGGGCCAACGCGATTCAACAGTAACCCCCCGGCCACGCGAGCCAGTTGGCCGGTTAGTCTTTCAAAAGCGAATACCCCACACGCTCCACTCTGCGGCGGAAGCGTGGGGTTTTCTTTATTTGGATTAGCGTTGCCTTACCGTCCTTCCCGGCGAAGCACCTTGATCAGTTCCGACAATTGATGTTCCACGTCGTGGAAGCGCACCCGGCCGTGGCGATCAATTAAGACCACTTCTGGAATATGCGTGATGTTAAACCGGTGGAAGGTTTCCGCCGTATCGACATCGCGAGCCACCGGAAACTGGAGCCCATATTCGTCCACGTAGTACTCGACGTCATCCGCCTCGAGACTACTATCGTGAACACCGATGATTTCCACGTCCTCCACGTCGTCATATAGCGCGTGAAGAGCACGGACGTGTTCCAGCACATTGCGTCCCTCGCCAAGATAGTCAAAACCGCCCCAAAACAGCAGAACAAGCACGGTTCCCCGCATGTCGCGTGTATCAAGCGGATCGCTGTTCCACCAGTCCTCGGAGCGAACGGGCGGCGCTTCCTCGCCAATGAGCTGGCCCAGGCGGTTACGGGTTGGCTCTTCCTCGCCTCTTTCTCTAAGACGTGGTTCAAAGGGTTCGAGTTCCAGTTGAATGGGGGCGGGATCCCGCAAGTCCACGGTAAACTCCGCTCGTTGAAACCGCAACGCGTGCTCGGCCTCGAATGTGGCCTCGGCATCGTCAGGCACGCGGGGCAACCGAATGCTGAATTGCCCTTCTTCATTGGTCAAGAACCACAGGGGATGCTCCAAATCATCGGTGGAAAGGATCACCCGCGGCTGGGGCTCCCCCTGGGCATTCACGACTTGTCCGCGAATCTCGGGCAATGGGTCGAGTTCAAGTGGCTCCAAGTTGATTCGTTCCGCGCCATCAAACTGTACGAGCACATCGGAGAAAGCATCCGTCATGTAACCATTGGGCGGAAACACGCGCACGGCCCCTTCCTCCAGCCCAACCTGAAGTTCGTACTCCCCATTAGCCGCCGTCCACGTATGGGCGTGCATGGTTCCTTCTTCACCCAGAAAGGCCACGTCCACGCCCGCCATGGGCTCGCCGTCTGGATCCACTACGGCGCCCTCGATATGCCGGGGGGATCGCAATTCGATGTTGCGCGCGCCCTCTTCATCGCCGGGCCGCAACGCCACTTCCGTAGGTTTCGGCGCGCCAAACGCCGGGTGGTCCACAGTAAGATAGTATTCGCCCGGCCGCGCAGTTATCCGGTAGAAGCCCTCGGGATCCGTGAACTGGCTGGCGAACTCCCGCCGGCCTCCTCCGCCAACGCGAAACAGCCGCACGCGCGCCTCGCTCACGCCCTCTTGCTCCGGTCCCGTCACCCGGCCTTCGAGCGTAACTCCAGGATAGAGAAGGATATCCTGATCCTCGATCCGCCCCACCGGCAAGTAGGCGACATGGCTCTCGGCGTAATCACGGTGATAAAGGCGGCACGCTATGTGACTTTGTTGGGGCAAATGCGGAATGGTGAGAAACCCCTCGTCATCGCTCCGTAGGCGGGGAAAACCTTCTTCCATCAATTCCTCCACCGGCACGGTAAACGCCCCCCCAATACGCAGGCTTTTCACGTAGGCCCCTGACACGGGTCTATGTTGAGGGTTGGTCACCCGAACAGTAAGATCGTCCTCCGGAGGGAGCATCACATCTGTTTCGACAGAATCCGCCACGCGAATGTCCGCCCCTCCCAGCGCGTATCCCTCTTTCAGCGCCACCACGGAGGCGGGACCGACGGTCACTCCGTCAAAGCGGAAGCTTCCCTCGGCATCGGTTTCCACCCGGTCGACCTGCCGACCTTGGACCAGCCATACGGAGGCGCCTTCCACCGGCTCCCGCGTATAACTCATCACCCCGCCGGACACCTCGAATTGTTCCGCCCAGGCGGGCGCAATCATCAAAAAGGCCGGAATAAGCACCGCCAAAACAACCAAAACACGCATAATCCCGGGGAAATCTCCCATTCGCTTGATGTGCTCGCGTGAAACCATCGTCTCGCTCAATTCTCCGTCAATAGCCGCTGGATAGCGGGCGGACTGGGCAGTCCCAGCGCCTCGTACACCACGCTCCCCTCGCGATTCACAAGATAAACCGACGCGCTGCCCGGCGCCTCGCCCTGGAACACGGGACCAGCGTTCTCTTCTCCCTCAAGTTCACCATACTCGGCGGACACACCGAGGACAAAGCGCGCCCCATGATTGCTGTAAACCTCGCGCAACTGGGCGAGGCTCTCGGCAAGCATGGCGGCTTCCCCGGCTTCGGCAAATACCGCCACGAAAGGTCCCGTGAAATCGCTCATCGCGCGGGCGGCCTCGTTCAGAGGAGACATGTCATCCAACGCGAACGTCTCCCCTATCACCGACACGCCCCCCCGGCCTTCCTCCACCCGCACTTCGATGGCGCCGGAAGCTTCTTCCGCCCGAAATCCTTCCGAACGGCCAAACTGCCCCTGCGCATCTTGAGCCAGGAGAGACAGACGCACGCCGCCGGGCGTTCCCGGAAACACAGCGCCGCCGCCGGACCTGCTCACGGTTTGAGACAGCAGCACAGGTTGCTCGTCCTCTCCGGTTCCAGTGAACGCCAAGGCCGTCACCAAACCTTCCAAGCCCCGGCCTTGGGCGTTCATCACCTCGCCCCGGACTTCTTGCAATGACGAAAGCTGAACAAGCGCCTCCTCCTGTCTTTCCGGCAAGGTGAACAAGGCTCCGAGAGGCTGCGTGGGATGATAGGCGACGCCAATGGGCGTTCCTTGGGAAAGTTGGGAGAACTCCAGATTCACCACCCCAGCCTCGTCCGCGACATGCCACCCCAACTGGGCTGGACGCGCCATTGTGACGACGGCGCCAGGGACACGCTCTTCATCGTCATCCACGACGGTAACGCGATAGTCAGGGATAGGGGCCAGCCAGAGGGTGGGAAGTTCCGTGGTTTCGTTCTCCCGGACATCAACGCGGTAGGCGGATGTCGAAGGTTGCAGATAACCCGGCGCCTGATCCAGGCGCAAGACATTTTCGCCCGCGACCGCGGGCAACTCGAAGCTCCCGTCGCTGCCCGTGCGCACAGCCTCGGCTTGTTGGCCGCCGCTTTCCAAGATCAAGCGCGCGCCCGTGACAGGAGCTTCGGTACGCGCGTTCCGAACCTCGCCTTCAATGCTTCCTTTGCCGGCTACCCGAAGCTGCACCTGAACTTGAGCACGGTCCTCCGGCAGCACCACTTGTTGCCAGCTTGGGCTTGCATACGCCTCGCCATCGGCCCGGAACACGTAGCCGCCGGGGTTGAGGCGCACGGCGAATCCGCCCTGATAATTCGTTTGCGCCAACGCCGTGTCGTGCGGCGGCTCGGCGCTGGAGAAGCGCACCAACGCGTTCGCCACGGGGCGCTCATCTCCCCGAGTCACCACCTCGCCCTGGACCAAGACGCCTTGCTCAAGGGTCACCTCGACGGGTTGCATGCCCGCGCGGGCGCCCATGACGCTTGTCTGAGCATAACTGGGATGGCCCACCTTCAACGCCAGTTCCACCCCTTCGGGCATGTTCGGGATCTGGAAACGGCCCTCCCCGTCCGTGGCCGGCTCGGAGAAGTCGAATGCGCGCAATTTGGCTAGCGGGATGCCAACCTTGTCTTCTTGCAGAAGCGCCACCCTCGTGATGCGCGCTTCGGACACGGCGGCCCCGTCCGCATCGCGCACCCTGCCCCGCACCGTCGCGGGTTCGCCAAGACGCACTTGCAAGCCGGTCTCCCTCGCCCCCGACAGGGCGGTCACGGTCTTACCGCCAAAGGACAGATTATCCGCCACCGCGAAAAGGCCGATGCGCCCGTTGCGAACGTCTTCAAAGGTAAAACGTCCACTTGCGTCCGTCTCGGTCTGCCGGAGGGAGTGCTCCACGCCCGGCTCGATGAAGACCTGCGCGTTCTCCACCGGATCCCCGCCGGGTCCCAACACCACCCCCTCGAATGTCGCCGCGTCCGCCGGAAGGACCCACGGCCCCGCGCATAGGAGCGCGCCAAGGATCGCCAAGCTCCGCAAGGAAGAATAGCCCGCCACGAAATACAACCTCCCTAATCCAGACTCTCCACGCCGACATCCGCTATATAACACACGCCTTCCCGGGCGCTCACCCCGGCTCCGCCAGCTTGCATGAGAAGCGTGTCATTCGTATCGAAAAGGTCCTCTCCGTCCAACGCAACCTCAATCGTGTCCCCGCGCGCCTCGGCGCGCACCGTATGCATCGTCTCCGGCGGCAAAGGCACATAATGGCGTACGATGGCCATCCAATTCCCGTCGAGCAGCCGCCAGAGGAACACGCCGTCGGTGTTCACCACCAACATGTACATAGCGTCCACCACGCCATCTTCCTCCTGCGCCCGAAACACGAGGGCGGGCGCCGCATACCCCTCGAACCCGAGTTGCCCCTTCACCACCACATCCCGGGCGCGGAACCCCTCGACCAAGGCCATGCTGGCCCCTTCCTCTCCCGCCGCTACAGCGTCGGACGCCGCTTCTTCGGGAATAACATTCACCATGCGGTTGTCCTCAATCCGCCATTCGCCGGGACGCTCCTGATCTGCTTCACGAACGCTGCTGAAGGCGTCGTATGGGACAACGCCGGGTCCGGCGGCGCATCCCCCACCGCCAAGCGCGGCCATTAAAAACAACACCACAAGCGCGGGGCCTTTCATTCTATCCATAATTGCTCACAAACCCTTTTGCTAAGATCCCCTCGTGGTTCCTTGGGATTAGCCGGGCGCAAAACGCCCGCCATTGCACAGCGTGGTATTGTTTCACAGGCTCCCGCCATAACGCAACGCTTCGAGCAGCGGTTTGATTCACAATCGGCTTGTTGACGCCGTACGTCCTTTTGCATGGTTACAGGCGGACACGGCGGGAACCCGGCAAGAGAAAGCGCCGGTGGCGCGTTGGGACGGCGCCATGCTAAGCTTCTCCCCGAGATCCACGGCCCCGCGGAATCAATTCCGCGTTCACATCCCCATTTGCCGGAGGTGGTTCATGCATGACGAACTAAAGCCAGCCCTAGACACCATCCTGCCCAAACTCATTGAACTGCGCCACGAATTGCACGCCCATCCCGAGATACGCTTTGAAGAACACTGGACCTCCGGCCGGATCGCGCGATTTCTGGACGATTTGGGCGCGCCGTACACCCGGGGCCACGCAGGAGGCACGGGGATTGTGGTCACGTTGGAGGGCTCCCACCCGGGTCCCGCCGTGTTGCTGCGGGCGGACATCGACGCCCTGGAGATCCAAGAACAAACAGACCTTCCCTACGCGTCCACCATTCCCGAACGGATGCACGCCTGCGGACACGACGGCCACAGCGCGGGTTTGTGCGGCGCCATCCATGCGCTCATGGAACACCGGGATCGCTTGCACGGGACCGTGAAGTGCGTCTTTCAGCCAGCCGAGGAACTCGCCGCGGGGGGACGGCGCATTGTGGAGGAAGGGGTGCTCGACGGCGTGGACGCCGCGTTCGCGTTGCACGGATGGCCCAGCTTGCCCCTGGGACGCATCGCGCTACGCCCGGGCTGGATGATGGCCTCGGCGAACTGTTTCCGCATCACGGTGCGCGGCAAGGGGTGCCACGGCGCGGCCCCGCACGACGGAGTGGATCCCATCCTCGTGGCGGCGCACATCACCACCGCGCTGCAGGCCATTGTAAGCCGCGAACTGGATCCCGGCGAGGCGGGCGTCGTCACCATCGGCTCGATTCACGGGGGTTGCTCGACAAACGTCATCCCGGACACCGCCATCATGGAGGGCACCCTTCGCAGCATCGAACCGGCTCGCTTCGACATCATCGCCGAGGCCATCGAACGCGTGGCCTCTCACACAGCGAGGGCATTCCGCGCCGAGGCGGAAACCGTGCTGAAGGACACCCGGTACCCCTCGTTGTACAACGACCCCGAGGCGACACACTTCGCCCGGGAAACGGCCGAACGGCTTTTCGGCGAGGGCCGCGTGATGACGCTCCCCCGTCCCGTCATGGCCGCCGAGGATTTCGCGTTCTATCTGCAAAAGGCGCCCGGCGCGTTCGTTTATCTGGGCGTCAACCCGCACCCCGATCGGGAATACCCAGGGCTTCATACACCCTACTACGATTTCAATGACGACGCCCTGCCTATCGGCGCCGCGCTCCTCGCCAGCCTCGCCCTGGATTACAGTACACGCTTCCGGGCCGCCGAAAGCGAATGACAGAGAACGGACGCGCAACGCGGAAGAAAGGCCCCGAATAACAAACAGCCGCCCTCTTGGGACGGCCGTGAACGTTTGCTTAAGGCGGGCTGCGCTACGCGATGGAGGTGGGCAACTTAAAGTGGACGTTCTCCGCCATGATTTCGCTCTCGGTAATTTCCTCCGCGCCGCGTTCGCTCAGATAGTCAATGACGCCTTTCACAAGGGATTCGGGCGCAGAGGCCCCGGCAGTGACCAGCACATCCTGGACCCCTTCCAACCACGCCTCTTGTATGGCGTCGGCTGAACTAATCAGGTAAGCGGGCCGCCCTTGTACCCGGCAAATCTCGGCCAAACGATTGGAGTTGGCGCTTTCCTTGTCGCCAACGACAAGCACGAGATCCACGTAAGGGGAGAGCGCGTTCACCGCCGCCTGGCGATTCTGGGTGGCGTAACAGATGTCGGCGGACTTGGGCCCCTGAATATGCGGGAAGCGCCGCCGAAGCGCCTCAATCACGCGGCGGCAGTCCTCCACGCTCAAGGTGGTCTGAGTAATATAGGCCAGCTTCGTCTCGTCGGGGACCTCGAGTTGCTCGACTTCGTGTTCCGAAAACACCACCCGTATGTTGTCCGGCGCCCAGCCTTTCGTGCCAACGGTTTCGTCGTGGCCTTCCTCCCCGATAAGAATGACGGTGAAATCCTTGTCGGCGAACAGGCGCGCTTCGCGATGCACCTTTTCAACAAGAGGACATGTAGCGTCGATCACATCCAGGCTCAGGCGTTGGGCTTCTTCCCAACGGTCCGGGCCAACACCGTGGGCGCTGAAGAGCAAGTGTGCGCCCTCGGGCGCCGCGTTTACGTCCTTGACAAAGATGGCCCCCTTCGCCCGCAACTCGTTGACCACGTTCGCATTATGAACGATATCGTTGAGCACATACACTGGGGCGCCATACCGTTCCAAGGCCTGTTCCACGCACTTGATCGCCCGTTCAACACCTGCGCAAAAACCCCGTGGTTTTGCTAGAATAACGCGCATAACCCCTCCTCGGGCCTTAACTGATCCAATAAACCGTACAACACCATGCCGTGGAAACGTTAGAAACCGCCGGGAAATTCCCCGGCGGCGATGGAAACCTACTCGCCCATTGGGGAACGCAATGTGGGCGTGGTCAGCGCCGAATGTGTGTTCGTTCCGATTCTGAAATGCTGTCACAAATAAATCCATCCCGGCAGGGATGACAGATGATAGCCAGGGGTTGCAGCGTGCGTCAGCACGCAATACCCCTGGAATCGAAGACGACCCCAAATCGACCCCGGCAGGGGCCGCGGAAGCCTGGAGTCTGGGACCCCTGCCGGGGTCCGTCTTTGTGGGGGACCCTCGATCCAGGGGTGTCGCCCTACTCGCTTGCGCTCGCGGGCTCAACCCCTGGCTACCATCCATGACCCCGCTGGGGTCTTTTGGATGTATGCCCGCAACTCGGACAAAAGATTCATCTTCCCACGAACTCCCAGTGTACCACATGCCCCCAAGCCCGGCCCCGGGCGGCGTGCGAGCGGAAGCGCACATGGCCGCCGCTCACCCGCCAAGACACGCTCAGGCCGTCACGCGCATCGGACGCGCGCCCCGGTGAACGTTGCCGAACCTGTCCGTGGCTTCCACTTCGAGCATATGGGTCCCTTCGGGGAGATCGGCGGGCAGGTTGATCCGCCATAGGTGATAGCAGTTATACGGATCACTGGGGGAAAGGTACGGAGACTCCACGTCTTGATCGCGCTCATAAAGCCATACGTAGCGGGGATCGGGCTCGACCGTGCGGTCCATGTCACGCCACGCTCCATCGCTCCCCGCGCGGAAACGCACTTCGGAACGCTCGCAGCCGTTGTACACGTTGACGTACACGCCGGTTTCTTCGACCTCGTCACGTGCGACCACGTTGGGGGCCTCGATATGCATCTGATGGTCCGCCCCGGCGCCGAACACCTTGTAACCGTCCATTGAGTAGTGCTGGTCCGCGAATCTGAACATCCCGCAGCCTCTCGGCGTGCCATCCGCCATCATCGCCACGGGCACGCCCTGCTCATTCGGCGCGCCCCGGAACCAGCTGCCGCACAAGGTCCCCATGATGATGTGATGCAACGGGTTGTCGCCTCGCCAACCATTTTCCTCGTCCAACATGAAGTGCCCGTGCAGGTGGCGATGAGCCGAAAGCGTCAGCAGGTTGGGCCTGTCCTCGATGATGCGGTAGAGGTCTTCGCGATCCACGGTGTTGCTGCCTTCTGCCTCCGTATCCGGCGAGTCCAGGGGGATATGCATCATGATGACGCTGAGCTTGTCCTGCGGCACATGTTCCAGCTCGTTTCGCACGAATTCGATTTGACGCTCCCCCAGTCTCCCGCGGTAGTTGCCCGTGCCGCCTTCCTCCGTTGCTCCCATCCAGTCGATATTGTTCAGTACGATGAAATGAACGGGACCGTATTCAAACGCGTAGTACGTCGGACCGTATACGCGGATGAAGGTGTCGTTGGCGTGTTCGTTGTCCGGAACATCGAAGTTCAAATCGTGATTGCCCAGCAGGTTGTACCAGGGCTTGCCCGCCAACCCCATCGCGGCATTCAACGGCCCGTAATACTCGAGGTTATCGAACATAATGTCGCCAAGGCTCACGCCAAAATCCGCCTCGGCCTCGGCCAGCTCCGGCACGGCGCTTTGCGCGATGTACGCCACCTCCCGGCCGTTGCGTGGCTGAGGATCGCCGCACATCAACACCCGCAATTCGCTGGGCTCCTCTTGCGGCTCCAACGGGAAATCGATGGAATCCGGCAAGGTCCCCGTGGGCGCGATGCCTTCATATTCCAACTCGGGCGAACCCTCGGGGTCGTGAATATAGTGAAATTGAGGCAGGTTATCGCCGTTCAACGGAGCGCGCCATCCGCTGGGCTTGATGACGAAAAAGACGGTGCGGTCCCCGTCAAGAGGCAGCCGCCACCGTCCCTCCTCGTCGGTCACGGTGACATCCCGGCCGTTCGATACACGGACTTCGGGCACGCCGGGATCGCCTTCTTCACGCACGCCCGAGCCGTTGCGGTCGTGAAACACAACGCCCTCCGCATAGGACGTCTCCTGCGCGTTGGCGGGCTGGCCCACGACGAAAGCGGCTCCGCCCGCGAGCATGGACTGCAAGAAACGGCGCCGGGTGGGATTGGCCAGCGGAGCCGCAAGGCTCTGCAGACTGTGGTCGTTCTCGTTCATTGGTATAAGCTCCTTGGTTCAAGCCGATGTATCGCCATCCACCGGTCCAGCGGCAGAGGACAGATGATTGCTCTCACTATAAGGGTCCGCGCGGCACGGTTCAACCTTGTGTTTCGCACGGGGCGGCCATGGGGAAGATGACCCTCGCGCCTTCCGCATGCTACAATTTGCCCCATTAGTAAGCGCTGGAGAAGCAGCGAGTGGAGGTTTATGTACAACAAGGGTGTTCACGAGATTATGCCCGATACTTCCAAAGTCCTGTTGGGACTTTTGATAGCCGTCACGACGCTCACATCGTGGGATGCAGGCGCGGCGGCCCAGCCAAACGATCTGTGGGCCCAAGCGACGCTGTACCGGGATGAATGGGGAACGCCCCACGTCTACGGCGACACGCCCCGCGCCATGGCCTTCGCGTTCGGGTACGCGCAGGCGGAAGACCATCTCGAAGAGATGCTCATGGCGTATCGCATTGCCAATGGCGGAGCGGCCGAGGTAATGGGCGAGTCCTACGCGGAATCCGATGCGTTTTCGCTGAAGATGGGCCACGCCGCGCTCGCTCGGAGGGCGTATCAAGAGGCCGATCCCATCACCCGGCAGTTGTGCGAAGGCTTCGCCCTTGGCGTCAATAGCTGGCTCTCCGAGCATCATGAGGAAGCGCCCACGTGGGCGGAAGGCGTGCGGCCTCAAGACATCCTTGCGCTCTTGCACGCGTTCCTCATGACCACGGCGCCGTTCGATCTGCCCGATGTCTACCACCGTTCTCCGGCCATGCCCTCGGCCAACGCATGGGCCGTCAGCGGCGCGCATTCCGTCACGGGCGAGGCGCTTCTCGCCATCAACCCGCATGGGGATTATGGCGGGCCGTTCCAGTGGTATGAAGCGCATCTCGTCACCCAAGACATGAACGTGGCGGGAGCAACCGTTTTCGGGTTGCCCATTCTCTTGCAGGGTCACAACGAAGTCTTGGGATGGGGGCTGGCGCCGAATGAGCCCGATATCGGGGACATGTATATTGAAAGGCCCCCCCAGGTAGCCCACAATCCGGCGCAAGTCAACCAGCCGCAAATCGATTTCGAGTTATTACAAGAACTGCAAGATCTCGCGCATACCGTCCCCTTTACGGTTCGAACGCCTACCGGTTTCGCGGAGCGTCACGTGCAGCAGGTTCATACTCCGCGCGGACCGGTGGTGGGGACGTTCCGGGGACGGCAAGTCTCGTACAAGGTGGGGGGCTACACCGAGTTGGGTGGGCTCCGCCAGCTCATGGAGATGGGCCGGGCCCGCAACCTGCGCGAGTTCCAGGAAGCCCTGGCCATGCGGCAACTCCCCTCATTCCACGTGGTGTACGCCGACCGGGCCGGCAACATCTTTTACCTTTACAATGCCACAGTCGGCACAAAATACATGGGTTCGCTTAGCGAGGGAGAGACTCGAATCATCGAAGGGAGCGACCCCGGCGGCGAGGAAGACGAGGACCCCCATTTCGTGGACTGGCAAAGCCCTGTGCCTTCCGGGGACACCCGGTACAGGTGGGGGCCCCTTGTCCCTCTATCCGCCTTGCCGAGCCTCACCAACCCAGGCGCGGGCTTTGTCCAGGCCAGCGGCACGCCGCCGTGGGGCGCGACCAACAACGCGGACATTGCCCCCTCGGATTACCCCTATTGGTTCGTGCGCGATGCGGACACGGCGCGCGCGCGGCGCGTGCGGAGCCTGCTGGGGCGCTCTCCCCGCAATTTCCACGACATTCAGTCCATGCTCTATGACGTAGCCGCGCCGTTCGCCATGGAAGCCGTGCCCCATTTGCTTCAAGCAGGAGAAGCGCACCAGAACGCCCTCACGCGTATTCACCCCGACGTGCCGGCGGCCCTGAACATTTTGCGGGACTGGAACTACATGGCCGAGCCAAGCAGCGTGGGAATGACCTGTTTCGACGCGTGGTGGCGCGCGCTCAAGGCCATCGCGCCCCCTGTCTTACACAACGAAAAACGCCTACGCGCCGCCGTTCGCGAGGATAGCGAGGCGATGCGAGAACTCTCGCTGCGGGCGGTGGGAGAAGCCGCCAAGCATCTGCGCAACCAGCACCAGAGCCTGTCGGTCCCCTGGGAATATGTGCACCGCGCGCAACGCGGCGATAAGAACGCCCCCCTGCCCGGCGGAGCCTCGGGAGAGAGCATCTTCTTCTCCGACCGGCCCACCGCAAGCAATTCAAGTCCCCGGCCCGTGCAAAAAGGGTACGGCTACGCGATGGCCGTGCGATTCGGCGAAACACCCGAAGCAGTGAGCATACTTCCCTTTGGGACGTCTCAAGACCCCCGTTCTCCCCATTACGACGATCAGTTCGAGTTGTTCACCGATCGCCGCTTCAAACGCACGCGCTTCCGCCACGACGAAGTGCAACGGGCGGCGCAACGCGCAGTCGGCCGTAACATCCTGCTTCGCCCCCAAGGCATCGAAGCGCAATTCCAGCTTCGAGCCGAAACGCCGATCGTGGCGAGTTTGGACGTGTCCAGTGAACCGCCCGCGCCCTTGCCGGAAGGGCTAGCCGCATTCAGTCTGTTCGCGGAACTGGAGACCGCGCGCGCTGAAGCGCCGTTCATGGTGAATGTCGATGTCTTCATCCCGGAGACATTGGCCGACAGCCGCCATTTTCCCTATCTAGGGATTTGGGTGTGTGACGCCTCGGGCGAATGGCGGCCTGCCGAGCTTCAAGACAACCAATCGGAAATTCGCACCCTTTCCGCGCGGGAGCAAGGCGCGAAGACGTTCGCCGTCCTGGGACCGGACGCGTTTCTCCGGAGGCCCGAGGTCGAGGTGGAGAGCCGGTTTGGCGTGACGCCGCGCGATCCCGATTGGGATCCCGCCGAACCCATGGAGATCGATCCCGAAGACCATGCCGGTCCCTTCTCGCTGGAAGGCGGGCTGGAAGATCTCGCGCCACCGGTCGCGCCGGGTGAAGAAGTCAGTCCTTTCACGGACGACGAAGGCAAGGAACAATCCGAAGAACCGGGCGGCTCGCACATGCACATTGAACCCGCCGGCGAGGCCAGAGAAGGGGTGTCCTTGACGGGTCTGCGGAACGACGGCCGTTTTCGTGTGTTTGAAGGGGCAACCCAGCCGGACGAGGATAGGGAAGACACCTTGACGCCACCCCGCACGGGGTCCATCCTGACGCCACGCGAGGATTCCATGGCCGAAGATGATCCCGAGCAGGTGGCGCAACTCCCCGATGAGCCCACGGACACCGAACCCGGCGCTCAGGAGCCGCCTGAGGAGGCGGAAGCGTTCAGAACGCCTGAAGCCGGCGAGCGGGAGCCCGTCATTGAGTACACGCCGCCGGAAGACGAAGAGACCGCCCCTCCGCAGCGCATGCAGTTCAGCCGGCCCGAAGACGAGGCCATGGCCGAGCAGCGCCGGCAAGCGCAAGCGGAGGAACAAGATCGTCAGGAAGAGCGGGATCCCGTCATTCAGTATACGCCTGATGGTGACAGCTCGCCGCAAGAAGGGCCCCGGCGCCACTTCGCGTTCACCGACGAAGAAGGAAAAGAGGCGGCGGCCCGGTTGCGGGCGCAGCAAGAACAAGAAACGTCCGGCGGTCAACCCGACGAGGATTACAAAGCGGTTGGCCCGGTTCAATGGGGCCGTAACATTCAGGTCAGGGCCCCTGAGATGCAGGCCACGTTCCATGTGCAAGCCAACACCGCCATCCAAGCGCGTGTGGCTATTCCCAACCAGCCGCCTTCGCCGCCTCCGGAAGGCCTGGCCGCCTTCACCGAATACCTGCGATTGGAGCATCATCCCGAGGGGATCGGCGTACGCGCGAGCATAAGCGCGCGCTTGCCGTCCGGGGTGTGTGACGAAGAGCATATGGAGGAGCTTCGACTCTATTACCACCACCCCAATGACGGCTGGCGGCCGGTGGAAGACGCGCGCTTCAATGCTGAAAGAGAGACCTTCAGCGCGCTCGACCGGCCCGCGGGCCTATACGTTGTTTTTGGCCCATCGGAATACAGACGATAAACGCTCTGTCTCTCTGGTTGCGCGCTTATCGTAACGTAGCGCTCCGCAAAAAGAGGACGTCTCACCAAAACGCAGTAATGGCCTGAAAGGACCCCGATTGTCATGCCGCCACCTGCCGAAGAGGCTTGCCAATACGCCCGCGCCCAGCGCGAGGCCCACCTCGAACAGCTTAAAGCGCTCTTGCGCATGCCAAGCATTTCCACGCTGCCTGAACACGCCCCGGACGTGCAGCGCACGGCGCAATGGCTCGCCGATGAACTGCGCCGGCTGGGGATGGAGGACGTGGAGATCTTCCCCACCGAGGGCCATCCGATCGTATATGGCCACTGGTTGGGCGCCGAAGGACGGCCCACCATCTTGATCTACGGCCATTACGATGTCCAGCCCGCGGATCCGTGGGACGAATGGGACTCCCCTCCGTTCGAGCCTGTCATCCGCGGGGAAGACATTCATGCCCGGGGCGCGTCCGATATGAAAGGCCAGATAACCGCCATTTTGCGGGCCGTGGACGCCTTGAGCGCGCAAGGAGAACTGCCTGTCAACATCAAGTTTCTGCTCGAAGGCGAGGAGGAGGTGGGCTCCCCTCATCTCGGCGCCTTTATCGACGCCCACTCGGACATGCTAAGCTGCGACGGGGTGCTCAATTGCGATTCCGGCATCCACGCGCCCGATACGCCCGCCATCACCTATGCGTTGCGGGGTCTCGCCTACTTTGAGCTTGAAGTCCGCGGTCCGGAAAAGGACCTCCATTCCGGCCTCTTCGGCGGCGCCGTCCACAATCCGGCGCAGGCCTTGTGTGAACTCATCGCGGGCATGCATGATGCGGAAGGCCGGGTGACCCTGCCGGGATTCTATGACAACGTGCGCGAATTGGAGCCTGATGAACGGGAATCCATGGCGAGATTGCCGCATTCCGACACGGAATGGCTGGAAATGAGCGGCGCTCCGGCGCTTTGGGGCGAAAGCGGTTACACCGTGCTTGAACGGATCGGCGCGCGTCCCACCCTCGAGGTAAACGGTCTCGTGAGCGGGTTCACGGGGACCGGCAGCAAGACCGTTCTCCCCGCCACGGCCTTGGCCAAGATTTCGATGCGGCTCGTGCCGGATCAGGATAGCGGCGAAGTCTACGGCCAACTCTGCGAATACATGCGGCGGAACGCCCCGGAATCCGTTTTGTGGGAAGTGCGGGAGATGACCCACGCGCCCGCCGCGATCATGGACCGCCACGCCCCGGCAATGAAGGTGGCGCAAAAGGCGTTGGAGGACGTGTTTGGCGTTCCGCCGGTGTTCCGAAGGGAAGGGGGAACGATTCCCATCGTTCACTTGCTCCAGACCAAGCTGGGGGTGGACACGGTCATGCTGGGTTGCGCGATGCCCGGCGACGGCATCCACGGCCCAAACGAGAAGCACCATCTCCCCAACTTCTTCCGGGGCATCGAAACCTACATTCGATTCCTGTGCGGGCTGGCGGAGCAGTGAAACACCCCTGGCGCAGGCGGCCTTGCCTGCGGAAGCCCCAACTAGAGAGGAGATCCATCCAATGGTAGGCACTTTGATCATGATGACAGCGGCGGCCTTTGGGGCCCCGGAGGGCGACGGCGAAGTGTGGTTCGAGCGCCAGCAGTTAGGAGAGGGGACCTACGAGACCGCCTCGGCCGTCGACATCAACAACAATGGCGTCATGGATATCGTTTCGGGTGAGTACTGGTTTGAAGGACCGGACTTCGAGACCTCGCACAAGATCACGGACATTCGGCAAGAGGGCACATATTACGACTCATTCTCGGACTATCCCATGGACGTGAATGGCGATGGTTACATGGACATCGTCACGGGCGGGTGGTTTAACGAAAGCGTGCGATGGCGGGAGAATCCCGAAGGCGAGCCCGTGGAGTGGGAAACCCATGACATCGCCACGATAGGCAATGTCGAACGCCCATGCTTCTGGGACATCAACGGCGACGGCCATGTCGAGATCGCGCCCAACACGCCCAATAATCCGCAACGCATCTTCCGGCTGGTGCGCGATGAAGACGGACAGGGGACCGGCGAGTTCGAGGAACACACCATTAGTAACCAGAACACGGGGCACGGCCTAGGGTTCGGCGATATAACGGGCAACGGCCGGGGCGACATCGTGTCGGCCAATGGCTGGTTCGAGCACCCCGGGAATCCAATGGAAGACGAATGGCCCTTCCACGCCGACTTTGATCTGGGCTCGGCCAGCGTGCCCATCTTGGTCCACGACGTCAATGGCGACGGCCTCAACGACCTCATTGTGGGCGAGGGCCATGACTACGGCCTCTACTGGATGGAACAGAAGCGGGATGAGGAAGGAAACCGGAGCTGGGAAAAGCATATGATCGACCCCGATCGCTCCCAGTATCACGACCTCCGCCTGGCGGACATTGACAACGATGGCGACCTCGACCTCATCACCGGCAAGCGCTACCGGGCGCATGACGGGGCCGACCCAGGCGCGGACGATCCCGCCGGCCTCTATTACTTCAAGATCAACGGCGGCGCCTTCGAGCGCGTCACCATTGATTACGGTCCGCCGGAAGAAGCCAGTGGCGCGGGAATTTACTTCTGGGTCGAGGACATCACGGGCAACGGCTGGAAGGACATCATCGCGCCGGGCAAGGAAGGCGTTTACCTCTTCCGCAACCAAGGCTTAAGGGAATAAGCGCCCCTTCATCGACGAATTGGCCTCACGCCACGGCGCTACGACGCCACGAGAACTCAATCAAACGTAGCGCCGTGGCGTGAGGCGTAAGCAGAAGAACATCCCCCGCCCCTTTCGGGCCACCCCCTTCAAAGGGGAAATAATTCGTACCGCCGGCATCTTGCCGGCACATAAGCCGCCTGGAGGGCGGCGCTATGGTTCACCCTTGGAAGGGGGGGATCAAGGGGGATGTAAACAACCGGCATGCCGCCTTGTCCAGCGATTGGGGAAACGTAGCGCCGTGGCGTGAGATATTCCAGAGGTGATTTCATGCGTTTGCAAGACATGTGCCGGGAATACAACATCCGGTTCAAAAAGCAGCTCGGCCAAAACCTGCTGCTGGACGACAACATCAACCGTATCATGGTGGACGCCGCTGCGCTCTCTGAAGAGGATGACGTTATCGAGGTTGGCGCGGGGCTGGGCGCGTTGACCGAGAAGCTTTATCCCCTCGCGCGGCGGATTTTGGCCATTGAGATTGACCCCTCGTTCATGCCGTGCCTGGAAGACCGTTTCGAGACCGTGGATAATATCCGCCTCTTCCGCGGCGACGTGCTCAACCACGAACCGCGCAAACTGGCGGAAGAATACTTGCCCGGCCCTGACCGCCTCAAGATGGCCTCGAACCTCCCCTACTACATCACCACGCCCATTCTCTTTCACTTCTGGGAGAGTTCACTCCACTTCGACCGCATGATCGTCATGGTGCAGGCCGAGGTGGCCGAGCGCCTGTGCGCCGGGGTCAACACGGCGAACTATGGGGTCTTGGCGCTAGCGGCGGAGTATTACAGCGAGGTGGACATCGTCCATCATGTCCCCAAGACATGCTTTCGCCCCATGCCGAAGGTGGACAGTTGCGTCGTACGCTTGCGCAACCGCGAGACGCCGCTGTACCCCGGCGTGGCCCACGACCTTCTCTTCGGCATCATCCACAAAGCCTTCCGGCAACGCAGGAAAACCTTGCGCAACACGCTGGGCAAGGCGCCGGAACTCGGCATTGACCGGGACGCCGCCCTGGACGCCCTCTCCGAAACCGGCATTGACCCCTCCCGCCGCCCGCAAACCCTTACCCTCGCGGAATTCGCCGCCGTCGCCAAGGCGCTCAGCAAAAAGCGCGCTTAAGTTCTTGGCCGAAAAGGCCGATACGACCCTCTGGTAAGGCGGCAATACGGCCGAACGGCTCTCGTTAGCCCTATGGAAGGCCCTCTGCCAAAGGAGTTCAGATCATGTGCGACACCACCGAGGACGCCCTATATGGAACCTGAGCGAGGCAGCCCGTGGGGTGACGGTGAAAGAGCCCTCGCCCCAACGATGAGCGACTACGCGAATCAGATCATCCACAGCCTTCCTAGCGGCGTCATGGCGCTTGACAACGAGGCCCGCATCCTCATCGCCAACCCCGCTGCGTGCGGCTTCCTCAACGCCAATCAATTGGATTTCGCGCCGGGCATCCACATTGAGGATCTGCCCATTGCCCGGCCCTTCATGGAGGTAATGCGGGAGGTCATGACCGCTCAGAAGTCCATCTCGCGGCGGGAAATTGTCCTTGAGATAGCCAAGGGACAAAAGCGAGAGATCGGCCTGTCGGCCTCTTTGCTGGACGGTCCCGATGCGTTCAACGGCGTCATCTTCTTGTTCACGGACATGACAGAGCGCCGCAATATCGAGCGGGCCGCCGAACTTAACCGGCAGTTGGCCTCGTTAGGTGAGCTGACCGCCGGCGTAGTCCATGAACTGCGAAACCCTGTGATGGTAATCAGTGGAATGGCGGAATGGCTCCAGCGCAAAGCGGATGATCAGGACCTGCACGACACGGCCCAAACCATTTTCGAGGAGGCCGCCCATCTGGAACGGACCATCAGCCAGTTTCTCGGTTTCGCCCGGCCGTTCCAAATCGAGATTACCCGCTGTCATCCCAAGATGATCGTCGCGCGGACCCTGCGCCTGTGCCAGCAAAAGGCCGCAGACAAAGGGGTGCGGCTGGAGGAAGACGTCCCTCCTGGGCTTCCCGAGATGGAAGCCGATCCCAGCCGCATCGCCCAAGCGCTCTCCAACTTGGTCAACAACGCCATCGACGCCGTCGAGCCCGGGGAAGGCCGGGTATTGATCGCGGTTCACCGGGTGGACGCGGATATGCTCTTCGAGGTGTATGACAACGGCGCCGGCATCCAGGCCCCTCCCGATCAGAACTTGTTCAAACCGTTCGTAACCCATAAAGAGGGAGGCACCGGCCTCGGGCTCGCCATCGTCCACCGGATTATCACCGCCCACAGCGGAACCGTCTCCTACGATGACCTGGAAACGGGGGGAACGCGGTTTGAGATTCGCGTCCCCATCGTCAAAGGGACCTTGTGGTAATGCCTATCTCCAATCCGCCCCATCGGTTGCACGGGATACCTCATGGAAAGCCCCCTGGGCGGGCTGAATAAGGCCGTTCGCACCCAGCCTATGGCCCTCAGGCAAGCCACCCTAAAGACGCTTGAACGCTTCAATATCTCTTCCTATTAAGAGGGGAATGACCGGCCGCGTTCTTCTATTCCCCCCCCGGCAGCCTCCTCCATCGATCCAAACGCCATCCGCGGAATATCCCTGCTCCCAGCCTTTGTTTGCTATATTACAGTTGTAAGAAACAACGCGTAGAAATCATAATGTGTAATTATGATAAATTAAACACTATAAATATAAAGTATTGTCCTACCTGTTTTGCCCGTGACTCTCGTGGGAGGGGGGGAACCTACGGCGGAGTTTTTGCGGACGAAGACAGTATCCAAGTACAAGTAAACGTGAAGTTGGTCCTTTAATACCACATGATTACGGAAGCAAACTTTCGCCATCTCAGAGGGACGGCGAACATCAGGTGGAGGTAGAGGCGATAATTTGCAGCAACAATGTCTTCTCCGCTGTTCGCAATGGATTAGGCCGCGGCTTTATGGCTACTAAACCACAGACACTGAGTGAACAGTAACAAGGGAGCCGTTACAATGACTGGAAACAACAAACCATTTCCTTTTGAAGCCGTGTCAGCCCTGTTGTTGCGCGTGGGACTCGGCGTGTTGTTCTTCTTCGCCGGCATCAACAAGATTGCCAGCGGACCTGTCGCCGCGGCCCAAGGCATGATCGGGAACTTCGAGGAGACCTACTTGCCGGTCTTTCTCGTGGCGCCCTTCGCCTATGTGTTGCCGTATATCGAGGTGCTTCTCGGCGCGGCGCTCATCGTGGGAATCTTTACAAGGCCAATGCTCACCGTGACGGGGGTACTGCTTATCATGCTGTCCCTGGGGACCAACGTCATGGGGAATCCCCCCACCACCGCCAATAACATCAATTACATCCTTGTGACCGTGGCGGCGTTATACTTCGTGTGCCGCGACAACCGGTGGTCCGTCGACGGGTATCGCGGGAAAACGTAGCAACCAGCGCCTGGATAATTGGGGGCCCCCTGGAAAACGGCGCGGTCCATATGAGATTCTAGTACCCATTGAACTACACGGGGGTAACTGAACACCGAATCTCACATGACAGGGGGGCGCCATGACCAAGAAATCAGCAGGTAGTTTGACGCGCCGTCAGTTTCTGGCCGCCACGGCCGCCGCAGGCGCTAGCTTGGGGTTTATGGAGAACCTGGAGGGCGCCGCCGTCCAGGCGCAGGCGGGTAATCCAGGGCATTTCCGGGTCAGCGGGCGGTATCCGCATCTCACCGTGTTCAACCGCGACGGCGGGGGGGAGTGCGGGGTGGGCGCGGTTGTGAAATGGCAAGACCGCCTGTGGGTCATTACCTATCACCAGCATTCGCCGGGCGGCAGCTCGGACAAGCTGTGGATCATTAACGAGGACCTAAACCGGGAGCATTTCCCGGATAGCGTCGGCGGCACGCCCGCCAACCGCATGATTCACCGGGAATCGAACCAGCTCCTCATCGGCCCCTATTTCGTGGACGAGGACCGCAACATACGGGTAATTCCGATGGGCGATGCGCCCGACGCGCCGGAAGAGGATAAACTCTTTGGCCGGCTCACGGGAACGGCCCGCCATCTGCACGATCCCGGAAACAAGGTTTACCACTTTGATATGGAGGGGCTGCTGTACGAAGTGGACGTGCACACCCTGGAGGTGAACCTTCTCTACGCCCGGCCCGTTCCGGGCTGGCACGCCAAGGGCGCCTACACCGGCCAGGGCCGCCTCGTCATTGGCAACAACGGCGAGCACGCCTCTGGCACGGTGAATCCGTTCCAGCCCTTCGAGTACCAGATTGATCCCGAGCATCAGAGCGATGAAGATGCGGGCATCCTGGCCGATTGGGATGGCGAAGACGAGTGGCGGCTCATCAAACGGCGCCAGTTCACCGAGGTCACGGGACCGGGGGGCATATACGGGGCGCCCGATGACGAGGCCCCGGTATGGGCCACGGGCTGGGATAAGCGCTCGCTCATTCTAATGGTCATGGAGAACGAAGAGTGGCGGGAGTTCCGTATGCCGAAGGCCGACTTCTCGTACGACGGCCATCATGGTTGGCACACGGAATGGCCGCGCATCCGCGAGGCGGTCCCAGCGGCGAACGGCGAACCGCCCCGTCTGCTCATGATAAAGAACGGCGGCTTGTTCGACTTTCCCATACGCCTTACGCCGGGCGATCGATCCGGCTTGCGCCCGATCAGCGCCTACTTGAAGATCATCAGCGACGTGGAGAATTGGAACGGCGAGCTGGTGTTCGCCTGCAACGACGCCTCGCCGTTCGACAATCCGCTTGTGGGCCAAGGCCACTCCAACCTCTGGTTCTCCACGTGGGACGCCCTGCACGATATGGGCGCGCCCGTGGGATGGGGCGGCGTTTGGATGGAGGATCCGGTCGAGGGCGGCGCGCCGTCGGTCCCCTTCTTCATCGCGGGCTACGAGCAACGGGTGCTGCATCTGGGCCACGACTCCGGCGAACCCGTGACCTTTCATCTCGAGATCGATCGCACCGGCAAAAACGACTGGGAAGACCATGCCGAGGTCGAAGTTCCCGCCGAGGGCTACGCGCACCACGTCATCCCGCCTGATGCGCCGGGGGAATGGATGCGTGTGCGCGCGGACCGGGACGTGAGCCAGGCCACGGCCCATTTCCACTTCGGCCCCTCCAAGGGCAGCGTCGTGGACGAGGCGATGTTCGCGCCCCTGGCCAGCGTGGAGACCAATGACGCCTACACCCGGGGCATCATCCGGCCGCGCGGCGGGGACCTGGAAACGCTTCACTTGTGGGCGCGCCATGTGGACGCGGACGGCGAAGTCAGCGGCGTGGGGTACTACGAGATTGGCGAGGACCTCGTGCTACGCCACAAGCCCGACGACACGGACGCCGCCGAGTACCTGCGGCAAAACGCCGCCATCGAAGCGGGCGGTATGGGGCAAGCGCCCGACGGCGATCTGGATATCGAAATCGATGAAGCCTCGGTTATCCTGTTCCAAGGCGCCACGCGGTTCCGCCTGCCTAAAGGACATGAAGCCTACGGCGCGGCCTGGCCCGGCGGCGATCCCCGGCGCGTGCGCGAAGTAGTGACGGAGCGCGCCTTGCTCAACGCCGCGGGCACGTTCTACATGATGCCGCGCAACAGCTCCGGCGGCGTGCGCGCCTTGAAACCCGTGGCGACACACAACAAGCGGATCATCGACTTCTGCTCGTGGCTCGGCATGATGGTGGTTACAGGAGTGGCCGCCGGTGCGGATCCCGAACATCCCCACCTTATCCCGTCGGATGACGGCCGGACCGGGCTGTGGGTTGGCGATATTGATGACCTCTGGAAGCTGGGCAAGCCGCGCGGCGTGGGCGGACCCTGGCGCGGCACGGCCGTGGAAACCGGCGAGGCGAGCGATCCGTACCTCATGACCGGCTACGACCGCAAGCGGGTCGAGCTAAGCCATGACGCGGACAGCGCCGTGACGTTCGCGCTTGAGATCGACATCTTCGGCGCGATTCATACGCCCGAGACGTATTTCACCTACGCGGAACTCACCGTGCCCGCGGGCGAAACCGTAACCCACGAGTTCCCCGAGGGCTTCGCGGCCCACTGGATCCGCCTCCGCGCGAACGCCGATTGCGCCGCGACGGCCGTCTTCACCTACGAATAGCCTGGCGGCGCCCCGCCGAACGGCGGCGGCCATTCCCCAAGTCTGTTCGGCTTGGGGAATGGCCTGCCGCCCTGATTCCGTGGTTGATCATGCCGTGTCATCTTGGGGCAGGATTGCGCAACAGCGAGAGCCGGCTTCTTCACTTCACGGAATACGCGTCCGCGATCTGCATGGCCACACGGTACCATTGATGATTCCAATAACGCGGCCGCTCCCGCTCATTGGGCTCCGGGTTCCACCAAATCACGAGTTCGTTGGTCTCTCCGTCGATACCGACGATTTCCTCGCGATAGTCTCCCGAGACATCCGCGGGGAAGCATTGGCGAACGGGCGTATCAAACCACTCGATGATTTCCCCGCTCATGGGCTCAAAGACGACGGGATTGGCGACTCCACCCAACGACGGGTGCTCGTATCTCCCCCGCATGAAGGCTTGTTGCGTTTCGGTTCCTTTCCAATCAATGAATGTCGTGGACCCAGTTGACCAGTCTCGTTCCTGGCCTTCGGGGGGGAACTTGCTCTTGAAGTCGTACGCCGCGATCAATTCGCCTTCGGAATCAAAGGCAAACGGATGCCGGTAATTGCTCTCCTTGTTCGCCCACCAGCTTTCGAGTCTGGGCCGCTCTGGATCGAATTGCCCCACCGCCCCTTTTTGAGGCTCGTCATTTTCGTAGCTGCTGTGGTATACGACACCCGCGTCGTGGTTCACCATGGCGACCCACTCTTGGCCGCCTTCCGTAATCACGAAGACCTCCAGGCCGGGCAGGTCCGGACGGGCATTTTGGACCTTTATGCTGTCATAGTGCGCGAACCCCTCTTCCGGCAATCGCCATTCATGCGCGATCTCCCCTTCGTGATTCACGATCACCGCCCCGGCCACATCGTCGCGGCCGTTCCCCGTAAGATCCATCGCCCGGGCGCCGTAGTGGCGGCCGCCAATGTAATCGGTGTTGTGCCACAACACCTCGAATTCGCCATCCTCGTAAGAATCCAGCTTCACGGCGGTGAGGCGGTGGAACGGGTTATGGGGATCCGGCGCGTTCCGGCTGTCGCCGCCCTCGTACTCAGCCTGGAGCAGCGCGTCCACCATACCCATGCCCCGGAAGTTGCAAACCTGCACCATGCCTCCCCATCGGCCTCCGCCTTCCGGCAGCTCCACCGCGCCTCTCTTCTTCACGGCGCCTGTGCGCGCGTCACGGATGACCAGCCGATCCGATGTATCAATGTGCAGTAATTCCGGCCGCTCGTCCCCATCGATGTCGGCGATATAGAAGCCGGGACCAAAGTGACCGGGCAACCCTGCGTATTCGGCCTTCATGTTCAGCCGCATGTCCACCTGTTCGGCCCAGATTTCTTCCCCGTGATGGCTGTAGGCGCCGATGTGCGCGTCCCCGCTGTCGTCTTGCTGAGGGCCTTCCTTGAAGCTGATCACGAAATCCTTGAGCCCATCGCCTGTGACATCATGAATGACAAGGCCGCCCTTGTCGTTGCGATACTCGTCACCGGACCACAGTGGAATGGTTATCGGGATACGGAAAGGGTTCTCCTCGTATTGAGGCCACTCCCCGTCTCCCGAAGCGGCGGCAGAGGCCGCGGGTACGGGGTGAGCAGCGGCGACGATCAGGCAGATCGCCGCGGCCAATGAGGCGGCGATCACAATCGTGCGCGCGAAAGAAAGCGTTCGAGTTTGATTCTTCATAAAACACCTCGCTGTTCCTGTTTTGGCTCAGTGAGAATTGGAGTTTAGTCCCTTTCTCACTGCGCGTCACTGTTTCTCCCTTTGGGTGGGCCGATTCTCAGGCTTTTAGGGGCGTCAATCCGAAGAGCCGGCGACGGGGACTGGGGCCGATATTGTCTAACCTTTCCTCCTCGCCCCTCCTCACCGCAAGGCGCCACCGGCCTATCCCACGGCGCGGTTCCTCTCCAACGGAGCCGCTCTCTGTCTCACCCAGCGCTTAAAACATTACGAAAACAAAGATAACAGGTTCAACTGTGGCGTTGTGCGTACTGTTCAACGGTACTTTGGCATGTTGCGCCGCGGCATGGATTCAATCAAGGATTCAATGAAGGATTCAATGGCCAAATGAAGATGCGGGATGTAGTAGTATTTCACGGCCCTCCCACCCGTGGTCCCGGCAGGGCAGGCCATTACTTCGACGAGACATTCGAGCTTGAGGCGGCTCTTGCATCTGTCGCTTACTTGCCGCTAGAGTGGACCAAGTGGTCTTATGTGAGCTATACGGCGAAGCGGGAAGATTACCGGGAGCACGGGGCGGCGCATGCGCCCGGCGGACACCTATAGAAAAGGGAGATGGAATACATGAGGAAATCGACGCGCAGACAGTTCTTGAAGACGGCTTCGGCGGCGGCCTTGACGGCATCCATGACACGAACCGGGATTGCGTTGGCCAGTGAACAACCGGATTCGGGCCGGGAGTACCACGTCGCCGTTGACCGCCCCGGCGGCGGGGACGGGAGCGAAGAGCGGCCACTGCGCACCATCTCCGAAGCGGCGCGGAGGGCCGAACCGGGCGATACGATCACGGTGCACGGGGGCGTCTATCGCGAACGGATCGATCCCCCGCGGGGCGGCGTCTCCAACGAGGCGCGCATCGTCTATCGGGCGGCGCCGGGCGAGGAGGTGGTCATCAAAGGCTCTGAACCCATGCAAGGCTGGGAGCACGTGGGGCATGATACGTGGAAAGTGCGGGTTCCGAACGATTTCTTCGGAGACTTTAACCCCTACAGCGACGAGATCCACGGCGACTGGTTCAACCCCTTGGACCGGACGCACCACACCGGCGCGGTCTATCTCAATGGGCATTGGCTGACCGAGGCGGCCGCCCTTGACGAAGTGCTGGAGCCTGTTGGAGATCGCCCGCCCTGGCGGGACGCCCAGGCGCCGTCGGGGTTTCTAATCAATGTGCTTTGGTTCCAGCCCGAGGGCGCGGAGCGAATCCCTGTAGCGGAATACGCGGACCAACGTGGCGTGGACACGGCCCCGTCCACGGAGGACATGCAGTGCATCGGCTGGATTGAGCACGGCGACTGGGTCCGGTACGAGGGTGTGGACTTCGGCGAGAGCGCGGAGGAGCTAGATATTCGCGCCTCATCCGCCACGGAAGGCGGAATCATCGAGATTCGCCTAAACAAACCGGATGGCGAACTTCTGGGCGAGGTTTCGGTCCCGAACACGGGCGGCTGGCAAGAGTGGGAATTGTTCACAGTCGAAATTGCGCCCACCAGCGGTACGCAGACCGTGTGCCTGGTGTTCAAGAACCCTGTTGAGGAGCCTGCCGCGGAAACAGCGGGACCGGCGGAGCTGGGCCTTTGGTTTGCCGAGGTGGACGAGACGGAGACCGTAATCTGGGCGCAGTTCAAGGATACGGATCCCAACGAAGCGGATGTCGAAATCAACGTCCGCCAAGCTGTCTTCTATCCCAGCGAACCAGGCCGGGATTACATCACCGTGCGCGGCTTCACGATGATGCAGGCCGCCACCCCCTGGGCGCCTCCGACGGCGGAGCAAGTGGGACTCATCGGCGCGCATTGGTCCCGGGGCTGGATTATCGAGGACAACGACATCCGCTACTCAACCTGCGTGGGCGTCACGCTGGGTAAGTACGGCGATGAATGGGACAACACCTCGGAGGACACGGCCGAGGGGTACGTGGAGACCATCGAACGCGCCCTGGAAGATGGCTGGTCGAAGGAGAACATAGGGCATCACATCGTCCGCAACAATCGCATCTCGCATTGTGAACAGGCGGGCCTCGTGGGCAGCATGGGGGCGGTGTTCAGCACGATCACGCGCAACGAGATCCACGACATTCACATCCGCCGGTTGTTCACGGGCGCCGAGATGGCCGGGATCAAGATCCATGGCGCGGTTGACGGCGAAATCAGCCATAACCATATTTACCGGACCAGCCGGGGGATTTGGCTGGACTGGATGACGCAGGGGACGCGCGTGACGCGAAATGTGTTGCACGACAACGGCCCCCAAGAAGACTTCTTTATCGAGGTCAACCACGGTCCTTTCTTGCTGGACCATAATCTCGCCCTCTCGGGCCACGCCCTGTCGGATTGGTCGCAAGGCGGCGCCTATGCCCACAATCTTTTCGTGGGCCACATGCACGCCCAGCCGGTATTGGGGCGGGAAACGCCGTTCTTGGAGCCCCATTCGACCGAGGTGGCGGGACTGCAAAACCATGAGGGCGGTGATAACCGCTTCCACAACAACGTCTTCGTGGGCGGCCCCGGCCTGACGCCGTATGATGACGCGGCCTTGCCCATGCATATGGGCGGCAATGTGTTTTACAACGGCGCCGAGGCGTCCGAACACGAAGCGGAACCCGTGGTCCGGCCGGCGTTTGACCCCGGCATAGGCCTGACCGAGGAAGAAGACGGCGTCTACCTTGAGATGACGCTGGATTCCTCGCTCTCGGATGCCCCTACCCAACGCGTGACCAGCGAACGCTTGGGCGAGGCGGCCATACCCGGCCTGCCGTTCACAAAACCCGATGGGTCCGCGATCGACCTTGGCGCGGACTACTTCGGAGAAGCGCGCAGCGAGAGCGCGCCCACGCCAGGGCCGTTCGAGAATCCCGGCGAGGGGACGGTCCGGTTCAAGGTGTGGTGATTCCGCCCATCACTGTGTCAGGGCGCCGAGCCACGGGACAACATCCCCCTTGATCCCCCTTCGAAGGGGGAATCATTTGTACCGCCAGAGAAAACGCACCGCTTGTTCCTCGGCCCAATAGCGAGGGTGAAACGGAGAGCGGCCTTGCACAAAGCCCACGTGGCCGCCCCGTTTGGTGAAGAGAGGGTGCAACCAGGGCGAGGCGTCCGCCGTCTTCCGCGGCAGCGTCTCGCCCGGATTCATTGGGTCGTCCTCGGCGGCAATCAACAACAAGGGCCGCCGCACGCCGGGCAGAAAGGGGCCGCATCCGCTCTTTTCCCAGTAATCCTCGGCGTCGCGGAAGCCATGGAGCACGGCGGTGACATGGGTGTCGAACTCGGCGAACGTCTTGCACCGGCGCACGGCCTCGCGGTCGAGGCGTCCGGGGTATTGCCGCTCTTTTTCGAGGGCTTTTGGGACCATGGTGCGCATGAACCACCGGGCGTAGGCCCCGCCCAGCAAGCGGTCCACACGCGGGCCGGAGATCGTCAAGTCGAAAGGGGGCGAGATGGCCGCGCCCGCATGCACTTCGGCCGGTAGCGCGGCGCCTTGTTCGCCGAACCATTTCGCGATAATGTTTCCGCCCAGCGAGACGCCCACAAGAAACAGCGGGCGATCGGGGTAGCGTTCGATTAACCTTTGGGCCACGAAGGCGGGATCCTCCGTCTCACCGGAATGGTAGAGGCGAAAGGCCCGGTTCATCACGCCGCCGCAACCGCGATACTCCATCGCGGCCGTTGTCCAGCCCAGCGCGTGAAAACGCCAGGTAAGCCCCACGATGTAATGCGACCGCGCGGAACCCTCAAGTCCATGGAGCAACAGGACGGCGGGGCGGCGGGGTTGTCCCTCGGTGAGGTGGATGTTCAGAAAGTCGCCATCCGGCGTTTCCCACGTTTCCCTGTGGCGCGGCGGATCGGTCTTGCGTCTCAGAAAAGGTCCCCAGACGGTCTGAGCGTGTCCGCCGGGAAGCCACCACGGAGGCGAATAGGGATGCGCGTTGAGATAGGCCAACGCCTCCTGTTTCCGGCGGGCTTGCGCGTCATCCCCGGCGAATAACGGAGCCTGTTCTCCCGCTTCCGCGGCCGGGGATGTATCCCTCTCGTGTGATCGCATATTCGCACGCTTTCTCCCACGCCGCACGACCCAATAAGCCGGATCTCGATGTTCCCGAGTTAGAACATAACGTTGGGCCGAAAGAACATTAATCCTCGTCCCGCGTCCAGATTTGCCGGCCGATCATGCCGATGTAGTCCGACCACACCCGCTCCCGGTCCTTGGTCTCCGCCACGACCCGGTTAAACGCGTTGGTCTGCGCGCTCATGTTGTCGCAGTGATAAAGGACAAGCGCTTCAAGGGTTTTCGGCAAGACGGGCGAGCCTGTTTGGAGTTCGCCGTGGTGGGCAAGCACGCAATGCAGCAACTGGAGCCGCAGGTTTTCGGGAAATCCCTCCAGGGCGTCTATCCGTCGCTGCACCATGTCCATGCCGATGGCGAGATGGCCGAGGAGTTTCCCCGCGCTGGTGTAGTCCACATGGGCCCCGTGGCTCATCTCTTCGAGCTTGCCGATGTCATGCACTAGGACGGCCGTGAGGAGCAGATCGCGGTTGATCCCGGAGAAAAGCTCGCACATGGTCTCCGCGCAGCGCGCCATCTCATGGCAGTGCTCCAGCAGTCCGCCGCGATAAGCATGATGCCACTTCTTCCCGGCGGCCGCGGCCTTGAATTGCTCGACAAACGCCTCGTCCTCTAGGAAGGCGTCCACCAGCTTGCGCAGCCAGGGATCCTCGACTTGGCCGAGGATACGCGTCAACGCCTGATACAAATCCTCGGCGTTGTCCAGGGCCAGCGCCAAATCAGCGAGATCGTATTCGGATTCGCGCAACGGAAGCACCTGATCCACGCGGATTTGTAGACGATCCTGATACGTGTTGACCGTGCCCCGCACCCGCACCACGTCGCCCACTTCAAACAGTTTGGCCACCGCGGGCGCGTTTTGCCACAGCACCCCGCCAATCTCTCCGGTTCGATCCTTGAAGACCATGCCCAGGAATTTTCCCCCGGAATGCAAATCGCGCAGGTCCTTTCGCGCCGCGATGAAGTAGTCGCTGACGTAATCGCCTTCCTCAAGCATATCGACAAACTGTTGTTTCATTAGGTCTCCAATCACGGATACGTTGGGCGGCGGGTTTGAGAAACGTCTATCCTACCAAACGGGTACGCCGGGCCGCGAACCGAGAGGCGCGCAGGCGGTGAGTGGTATAGTCAATCCTTAACCGGCGGGTGGAAGTGAAACATCCCCCGGCCCTTTGGGCCACCCCCTTCAAAGGGGGAATGTTTCAGCTTATTCTTCCTTTGAATGGGGAGCAAGGGGGATGGATGTCCCTCTCCAATTCCCGCGTGTGAAGGAGGCCGAAGTGTTCCGAACGTCAATGCGTCTTATCCGCCAAACAGGTACGTGCGGCCTTACATGGCCAAGCCGCCGTCAACGGGAATGGCGGCGCCGGTTATGTAGGAGGCGCTGGGACTGGCGAGGAAGCGCACGACGCGGGCGACTTCTTCCGGCGATCCCACGCGGCCCATCGGCACACGCTCGACGATCCCGGCTTTTTGCTCGGCGCTCAGTTCGTTGGTCATGCTCGTCTCGATGTATCCCGGACAAACGGCGTTGACCGTGATATTGCGCGAGGCGAGTTCCTGGGCCAGGGATTTCCCAAAGGCGATAAGCCCGGCCTTGGAGGCGGCATAATTGGTCTGGCCGCCCTGTCCCCGAAGCCCGATGATGGACGACATGTTGACGATGCGGCCCCAGCGCTGCTTGATCATTCCGCGCGCCGCGGCCCGGCAACAATAAAAGGCGCTGTTCAGATTGACCTGGATGACGCTCTCCCAGTCGGCGTCCTTCATCCGCATGAGCAGCGCGTCGCGGTTGATCCCGGCGTTGTTGACCAGGACGTTGACGGTTCCCAGGTCCTGCTCGATGCTCTTGAAGAGTTTATCCACCGCTTCCCGGTCCGTGACGTCGGCCGCGTAGCCTTTCACATTGGCCCCCAGTTCGCTGGCGGTCTCCTCCACCCCCTCAAGCGACAGGTCGCAAATGGCGACCTTGGCCCCGCTCTCCGCAAAAGCCTGCGCGCAGGCCCGGCCAATGCCCCGCTGGCCGCCGGTAACCAGCACGATTTGCTCAACCTTATCGTTCGTCATACTCCCTCCACTCGCTAAAGATTTGTTATTCCTACTTCTGGTTTCTCCAATGCGGGCCAAGCCTTACCCGGCCTCACTCCTGTTCTAACTGGAATAGCTTCATGAACCAACGCGCAAACTGTTCGCCCGCGGGGCGATCGGCGCGAAGATAGCGTTTAGTAATCGCCGTACCAAATGGCTGCCCAGGCTCTTCCTGCCAAGCCAGCCATGCGTGGATAACGGCCTTCTGGTGATAGGCATCTTTGAACGTAGCGCCCTTATGTTTGGCGGTAACCGTAGCCTCCTCGGCGTGACCAAGAAGGCAGTCCCCCTCTTCCATTAGATTCGTGAGAAAGTCCTCGAGAATCCCGGCGGTTCGGTTGTCCGGCATTAACCAAACGCCCACTCGCGTCTTGAATTTCGCCGAGGTTCCGATGAACCCCTCGGAGGGCGGCCCGGCCGGGGTTTCCACGTGCACTTTTCTCAATCTATCACAAATGGCCTGCCAACGGCTTTGGGGGCCGGTATCGGCGTCAACGACAAAGCCGGTCATTCCCCCTGCCATGGCGGATACGGCTACTTCAATACTTTTTAACACCTCATCGACGGAATTACTGTGCTTGATGTTCGGTTTTCCGGACCGGGGCTGATTAACGCTACACTCAACACCGTAGTGGCGCATCACATGGAGTATCGCATGCACATCGTCCTTACCTTCCACGTACAATTCGCGAACACCTGGAGCCATGGTTTATCTAAGCTCGATTTCTTGTTCCACGGCCGTGTGTACTTGGGACGTGTCGAAGGCGACGGATTCCTTCAAATTGCGGTCGAGCTTCTGAACCATTACGTGTTGAGCTACATCCGGATCGCTCTCGTGAAGCCAAGCCAGCCCGCGGAGACAGTCCAAGCTGTGGGTAGTAGCGAACACCTGAACGTTTGAATCCATGGCAGTGCGGACAACCAACTGCCACATGTCTTGCATCACACCCCAATGAAGCCCCGTATCGATCTCGTCAATGAGGAGGATCCCATCGGCGCTGTGGATCAGCGAGAGGGACAAGGCAAGCAAACGGCGTATCCCCTCGCCGAGACTGCCAAGGGGAAGCCGCCCCTTGGTATTGCGGAATCCGGCCAAAATGCCGCCCTGGCCACTTGCCCGGCGCGCGTTCGCACCCGTGAGAAAGACGATGTCGGCGATGTCCCCCTCAAGAATGCGCATAGCCTCAATGACTTCGCTTTCGCGGCCCTCCGCGAGAACACGATCCCACATATCGCTCATGGAGCGCGGTTCGAGCGATTCCGGAGCGATGTACTGAATGGACGGACCGGCTTTGTGGCGCATGCGGCGCGGACGGTGATATGGATAGACAAGCTCCAACAGAGCGCCTTCTTCGGAAACCAACCACGAATCTGGCTCCTCGCCTTCTCCGTTGGCTCCGCCGCCAACACGCAACGAAAACGCCGCAGCGGATTCGCCGAATCTGTCAAACAACCGCTGTTGAGATTCCGAGACCAGTTTAGCCTGTATAACTCGAACGGTTAATGGAGACAACCCATTATCCGCCCCTATGGAAAACTCCGACCCAAGATCTAGACTGTGCCCCCAAAAAAAATGCGAGACTTCCGGAGCCTCCCGCTTCAAAGACTCGGTGTCTTCACCAAAAAAGACCGTCTCGCCCCTGAGCAAGGCGATTTGGGCCAATACGGAAGGATCGCCGCCGGAAGCCAGAAAGTGAACGGCCTCGAGCACGGAGGTCTTCCCCGAGTTATTCTTTCCCACGATAAGGTTGACCGGACCGAGCCCCTCCAGCCGGTACGTGTCGAAGCCGCGGTAGTTTGTTAGGGAAAGGGAGTGTATCATAATGGGGGTTTCCGGCTCACCGGCCAACGTTCAACAGACGGGATAAAGGAAATGCCGGGCTCCATCAGCCCGCTTGCGCGACAGCCTCGGCCTGCTCGAGCGTGCCCGCGAGGGTGATGGAAGGTCCTTCCTCCATGCGTTTGGCGATGCCCTGGAGCACCTTGCCGGGGCCCACTTCCAAGGCGGGCGCAGGGCCAATGCGTTGGAGGACCTGCGTCCACCGCACGGGACCGGTAAGCTGGGTGCTCAACAATTCGCGGATATGAGCGGGATCCGATTCTTCCAACCCGCTAACGGAGGAGATGAAACGGCCCTGGGGCGGTTCAAAAGTGACGTCCTTGAGTTCCTCACGGAATTTTTCCGACGCGGTTTTCATGTAAGGCGAGTGGAAAGGACCGGAGACGGGCAGGCGGATGACCCGCCGGGCGCCAGCAGTTTTCAATAGTTCCTCCGCCTCGGACAGTCCCTCTTCCGTGCCGGAAATAATGGTTTGCTGGGGGCCATTGTAATTGGCTACGTTCACGGCTTCGGGCAGGCTATCCGCGATGGCGGCCGCGTCGAGTCCCGTCACCGCCGCCATGCCGCCGGCCGGCGCGCCTTCCGACATGAACCGGGCGCGAAGCCGGGTAATGCGCAACGCATCCTCCAGCGACAGGGAGCCCGCCGCAGTGAGGGCGGTGATCTCGCCAATGCTGTGACCGGCGAACCCGCTGGGCTTCACTCCGTTTTCGATGAGATGCCGGGCGATGGCGGCGCCCACGGCCACAAGGGCGGGCTGCGCCATCCGCGTGTCGTTGAGTTGCTCTTGCTCGCCGTTGAAGATGCCGCCGAGGAAACCCGGGCCGAGGATATCTTCCGCCTTGTCCAGCACGGCCCGCGCGGCCTCTGAGCCGTCATGGAAATCGCGGCCCATGCCCACGGCTTGACTGCCTTGGCCTGGAAACAAGAAATGGGTCACGCTCCCTGCTCCTTTTGGTTGAGATAGGCCTCGGAATCGCGCAATTCCTCTATGCCTTGGCGGATGTGTTCGTTGATTTTCTTCTCGACGGCCCGTTGCGCGCCGATGATGGCGTTCGCCACACCCGTGGCGGTGCTTGCGCCGTGCAGGATAAACACAATGCCGTTCACGCCAATCAGCATGGCGCCTGGGTGTTCGTTGGGATCAATGATATGCTTGAGCCGCCGGAACGCGCCGGAACTGAGCTGGGCCCCGAGCGTGCTGGTCCAGGTCCCCTTGACCTCGCGGTGGACGAGTTGCGTGATGAGCCCCGCCACGGCCTCGCTCGTCTTGAGCACCACGTTGCCGACGAACCCGTCGCAAACCACCACGTCCACGCCGCCTTCGAAGAGGCCCTTGGGCTCCACGTTGCCGATAAAATTGATGTGAGGCGTGGCGCTGAGGCACCGATGGACCTGCTTGGCCAACTCGTTCCCCTTGGCTTGCTCTTCGCCGATGTTCAACAGGCCCACGCGCGGCGAATCCACGTTGAACCCGTGCCGGGCGTAGACGGCGCCCATCTCGGCGAAATCGCAGAGGTGCCGCGCGCTGCAATCCACGTTGGCCCCCAAATCGAGCACCAACGCGGGCTCGCGCAATGTCGGAAGCCGCTGGCAAATCGCCGAGCGGCCCACCCCCTTGATAAGCCCCAGGATGGTCCGGGCGGCCACCATGACCGCGCCGGTATTGCCGGCGCTCACGTAGGCGCTGGCTTCGCCGTTCTTGACCAGGCGCATCGCCACCAACAGGGATGCGTCCTTCTTCTGCCGCACCGCAAGCACCGGCGAGTCCTGCATCGAGATGGACTCGGAGGCGTGGACCACGGAGATGTTGGAAGGGATCTTGCCCCGGCTTTGAGCGTGGAGGGCTTCGTGCAGCTGGGTCTCGTCTCCCACCAAGAGCAGTTCCATGGCGGGATCCCGGGCCACGCTAAGCGCTGCCTCTACCTCAGGCCCCGGCGCCCGGTCGGACCCGTTGGCATCTAAAGCTATTCGCATTACGATTTCCGAGTATATTTGAAGATGCGCTTGAACACTGGCGGGATTCCACTCATTGAGCCGAAACCGCACTCCCTAGGCGAATCGAATCTCACGGCTATTACGCCAACGCCCCGCAAATTCCACGCGGCGCTTCGCGGGCGGCCCGGCGCGGGTCCAGAAACTCCATGGAGGGACATCGCCGCCCCTCCGCTGGCCGGGCTATCCCCTTTCCGGACGCCTAACACGGCGCCATCAAGTCCGGCGCCACAGCCGATCGCGATTCTCCGCCGTCAGTCGTTCTCCGTGTTTACCGCCAAGCGATCCTTGTAATGGCCGCACTTCGGGCAGACCCGGTGCGGCGGGATGCGGTGACCGCAACTCTGGCAGTCGGTCAGCGCCGGGGCACGCAATGCGTGATGGGCGCGCCGCGTATTGCGGCGCGTTTTCGTTATCTTTTTCTTCGGTAGCGCCACGGAATCACTCCTCTAAAGACCCAGGCCTCAGGTTGGGGAACATCTCCGCCAAGGCCTGAAGACCGTTGTTCTTGGTTTCCACCTGTTCGGTAACCGTGCACCGGCAGGACTCAAAATTGAGGTTGGCCCCACATCCTGGACACAAGCCGGCGCAATCCGGTCTGCATAAAAACTTGAAAGGGACAGCCAGCACCACCTCTTCCCACGTCTGCGGCGCCAGGTCGATTACATTGCCCGAATACACCCCCACCGAAGGCGCATCCTGGTCCTCCGGATCGATCTCCTCTTCGCCGCCTGTTTCTCCCTGCGTTTCCAGATTAGCCGCGGAACCCTCCACGAACACCCACAACACCTCGCGCGACAAGGGATGCTCGGCCGAGGCGAGACAGCGGTCACAGGCGTGCTGATACGCGCCCGATATTTCGCCCCGGAACATGTATCCATCCTCGAATTGGGCCAGCGAGCCTCGAACGCGAACCGATTCTATCGGCACGCCGGGCGCGCCTTCCGGTTGAAGTTCCGACACCGGGGCCTCGACGTCAACGGGCACATCCTGCTCAGCCACGAGCGCCACGGAAATCTTAAGCTTACTCATGGTCGTCACTCCCTTTGTGGGGTAGCAGGCGGGGAGCATCAAGAGTAGCAAACGCCACGCCTGCAAGTCAAAGCAATCTAAGCCACACCGCGTGGCTCACGGGAATTCCGCATCCCCATATACTCTATTGTAATTCAGCGGGGCGCCTTCCCGCCAGTACGACCCGGTTCTGAACACTTGCGCGGAGATGATGCGTCCACCGTCATTCCCGTAAGCGGGAATCCAGGGGGCTTCGCTGTCTGCTCAGGGGTGGGGATGGATCCCCGCTTGCGCGGGGATGACGGGAGGGGTGCGCGGGGACGACGGGAGGGTGCACGGGGATGACGGGAGGGTGCGTGGGGGTATACGCGCCCCCGTCATTCCCGCAAGGGGATTCGCCACGGAACGAACATCCGGCTTTCAGAGGCGCCGCCCGCGGCGGCAATTGCGCAGGGTAGATTACCGGCCTTGAATCCCCGCAAGCGGGAATCCAGGGGGCTTCGCTGTCCGCTCAGGGGTGGGGATGGCTCCCCGCTTGCGCGGGGACGACGGCAGGGTGCGCGGGGGTATACGCGCTCCCCCCCGTCATTCCCGCAAGGGGATTCGCCACGGAACGAACATCCGGCTTTCAGAGGCGCCGCCCGCGGCGGCAATTGGCAGGATAGATTACCGGCCTTGAATCCCCGCAAGCGGGAATCCAGGGGGCTTCGCTATCCGCTCAGGGGTGAGGATGGATCCCCGCTTGCGCGGGGATGACGGGAGGGTGCGCAGGGATGACGGTAGGGGTGCGCGGGGATGACGGGAGGGTGCGTGGGGGTATACGCGCCCCCGTCATTCCCGCAAGG